>JAQAZR010000056.1:0-3007 GCA_032127235.1 Deltaproteobacteria bacterium | reverse complement strand
TTTTCTGCCGGCTCCCCTCCCGATCTGCGGGTTTTATACCTTCGGGGAACTGGCGCCGCTGCAGCCGGGTGAGGGCAGCCGGCTTCACAACTGCACTCTGGTGACGCTGCTGATCGGCGAAGAAAATGCGGTGGCTGCGATGGATCCCACCGGGGCCGGTTCCGGGCCGTATCCGCCGACCCATCAGCGCACCACCGAAAAAGTAGAGCGGTTGGAACGCGAAAACCTCTTTTTGCAAAAAAAGCTGAAGCGTTCGGAACACTACCGTGAAAGATTGGAGAGAAACAAGGACCTGAGTGACGCCCTGCTGAAAAAAATCAATCGGGACATGAAAAGTGCGCACCGGGAAATCAAGCGAAAAAACAGCCTGCTGAGGAAATCACTGGCCTTGGCCAATGAAATTCAGTTGAATCTGCTGCCCCAGCATGATCCGGTCGACGAATACCTGGACGTCACGGGCAGAAGCATATACTGCAGCGCTACCGGTGGAGACTACTATGACTATATCCGCTTTCCGAAAATCGCCGGACACCGGTTGGACGTGGTGGTGGGCGATGTCACCGGCCACGGCATCGAGGCAGCCCTTCTCATGACGACCGCACGCGCCTTCCTTCGCGCCCGGACGTTTCAGCCGGGTTCCCTGGCGCAGGTCGTCACCGATGTCAACCGGCACCTGACCGCCGATCTCTACGAGACCGGCCGGTTTATGACGCTGTTTTACCTGACCATCGATCCGGTGGCCGACCGATTGGGCTGGGTGCGGGCGGGGCATGATCCCGCTATCAAATTCGACCCGGCAACCGGGCATTTCCAAGAGCTGCGCGGCGAGGGGATAGCGTTGGGCGTCGACCGGAGCTGGCGCTACGAAGAATACCAAAGGTCCGGACTGGTCGCTGGGCAGATCATTTTTATCGGTACGGACGGCATCTGGGAAACTCACGGTCCCCGGGGCGACATGTTCGGTAAACAGCGGGTCTACGACCTCATTCGCGCCCATGCGGGCGCCAGTGCCGCAGATATTGCCGACCGGGTCATCGACGATCTCGACCGATTCCGTGAAAGCCCGGAACCCGAGGACGACATCACCCTGGTCGTCATCAAGGTTAAAAATCGGCCATCCGAATGCCACAATGGCGATTGACAGGTCATTAAAATTGATCTAACCCGATAAATAAAATATCACAAGGTTCACCACCTATGGGACTCTCTTTTATAGAAGGCAACGAAGCCATTGCCTATGGTGCGGTGACGGCCGGCTGCCGCTTTTTTGCCGGATATCCCATCACCCCGGCCACCACGATTTTCAACACCATGCTCAAACTGCTGCCGCCAAGCGGCGGCATCTGCCTTCAGGGCGAGGACGAAATTGCCTCGATCGGCTTTTGTCTCGGAGCCGCCATGAGCGGTCTGAAAGTCATGACGGCCACCTCCGGTCCCGGAATCAGTCTCTACAGTGAGCAAATCTCTTTTGCCGTCGGCAGCGAAATCCCGATCGTCATCATCGATGTCCAGCGGTTGGGACCCTCCACCGGTTCGGCCACGCGCGGGGCGGACGGTGACATCAACTTCCTGCGCTGGGGCAACAGTGGCGGACTGCCTGTGATCGTTCTGGCGCCGGTGGACGTGAGGGATTGCTTTACCCTGACCGTGCGCGCCTTCAACCTGGCTGAAACCTACCGCTGCCCGGTGTTTATCGCTTCCAACAAGGAAATCGGCATGACGCGTGAAAGCGTCGACCTGGAAGCCCTCGAAAAGCCGGCGCTTGTCGACCGCGCCGCGCCGCCGGACAAGGCCCACTTCCAGCCGTTTCAGATCTCAAATGGTCAAACCGTGCCGTATTTTTTACCCATTGGCGCCAGCGTCCCGGTCCGTCAGACCTCTTCAACCCACGGTGCGGACGGATACATCACCACCGACGCCGAAGAAATCAGGTCCTTTCAACGGCGGTTGCAGGACAAACTGCAGGACAGCGTCGAGCACTACAGCTACCACGAACTCATCGCTGAAAACGCCCGGACCCTGCTCATCACTTACGGTGTGACGGCCCGGGCGGCCGCGGCCGCCTGCCGCCTCGCAAAACAGCAGGGCAATCCGGTATCCCTGCTGGTGCTCAAGACCCTCTGGCCGGTACCGGAAGCCCTCATTCGCCGATCGGCCCGGCAGGCCGAAAGAGTGGTGGTCATCGAGATGAACCTCGGCCAGTACGTCAATGAGATCCGCCGCGTGCTGCCCGAAAAACCGATCGATTTTTTCGGACAGATGGACGGACGTCTGATCACGCCCGGGCAGATCCAGGAGGTGATCGCCCGTGGATAGTCTGCTGAATAAAAATCGTCCCCCCGTATTTTGCCCGGGCTGTTCCCACGAACGCGTAACCCAGGCTCTGGACAAGGCCTTTCAACTCCTCGAATTGCCCGGCGATCGAATCGCCATCGTGAGCGATATCGGCTGCTCCGGGCTGTTCGACACGTTTTTCGACACCCACGCCCTGCATGGCCTCCACGGCCGGGCGCTGACATATGCGGCCGGCATCAAGTTGTCGCGACCCGAATTGAACGTGGTGGTCACCATGGGCGACGGCGGGCAGGGTATCGGCGGAGCGCACCTGTTGGCCGCCTGCCGCCGGACCCTGAATCTGACCTTGCGCGTTCTCAACAACTTCAACTTCGGCATGACCGGAGGCCAGTTCTCCGCCACCACACCGCCCGATGCCCGGCTGGGCTCCGGCTTCCTGAACCGCCTGGAAAAACCGCTGGACATAAGCCGGCTCGCCGTTTCGGCCGGCGCGGCCTACGCGCGGAACTGCAGCAGTTACCAGAAAGACCTGCCGCAGGAGATCGCCCGGGGGATCGGCTACGAAGGTTTTGCCGTCCTGGATATCTGGGGCATCTGTCCCGGTCGCTACACCCGCTCCAACACGCTGACACCGCGGGCCATCGAAGAGGCCATCGCCCGGCTGCCGGCAGCGGCAGGCGAAGTCCCGGAAAATCGACGCGCGGAATACGGC
>JAQAZR010000055.1:0-3358 GCA_032127235.1 Deltaproteobacteria bacterium | reverse complement strand
GCAGCGGCGGCAGCCGCTGTTCAATTTCAGAACGCATGGGTTCATACTGCTCCGGCAATTGGAGATATGATCCCAGTTCACGTGCGGATTCATCGATTGTAAATCCCGGTGGATCGGTGGCGATTTCAAAGAGCACCCCGGCCGGGATGTGAAAGTAAATCGACCGAAAATATTTCCTGTCGCGGACATCGGTCACACCCATGCCCGACTTCTTCAATATCGATTGCCACCGCAATTGCGAGGCGTCATTTTCCGTGCGAAAGGCGATGTGATGAACCGTGCCGCCGCCCGGTTTTCCCAAAGGCGCCTTCGGATCGTAGACAACATCCAGAAAACGACCCGGGGCCTCGGTGGCGTTTATCCTGAACCGGTAACGGTGATTCTCCCGCTCTTGAAGCGTCATTCCCATCACGTCGCGCAACAAAGTGTTGTTTTCCTCCAGCACATTGACAGTGGCAGTGGCGGAATGAAACCCGGTGACGGCATGGGCTTTCTCAATCGGGCCTTCCGGCCAATACGCGGTCGACGGCGTTTCTGATGCGCCGATCAACTCGATGGGCAGACCGTGTGGATCGGCAAATTGAAGCACCGGATCGCCGAACCGGTCACTTTTTTCGACGCGGATGGCCTGCGCTCCGATTCTCCGGGTCCAAAACTCTATTGACGTGAGGGGAATGGCAAAGGCAATCGCCGTTACCATCCCGGCGCCGGGTTTTCCGCGGGGCAGGTTTTGCCAGGGGAAAAAGGTCAGGATCGTCCCCGGAGAGCCGTTCGCATCACCGTAATACAAGTGGTACGTAAATGGGTCGTCAAAATTGACGGTTTGCTTGACCAGCCGTAAACCAAGAATTTTCTCGTAAAACGCCAGGTTTTCGGCGGCCGAGGATGTCACTGCAGTTATGTGGTGAATACCGGATATTCTCATGTCTGTGTTCATCGTCAACTTCTCGCTTTATTGTAATTTCAATTGAGCCTTTCAGATTTTTAAAAGGGACCCTTTTCTGCATGTTTGCCCATTTTCTTTAACAATCTGACGAGTTCGGAACGTTCTTCAGATGTCAAGACACCGGCAATCTTTTCGAGTTTTTTTTCGTGTTGCGCGTATGCCGATTCGATGACACCACGGCCGAATTCAGTCAAATGGACATAAAAACACCGACCATCCGAGGGGTCCTGGTTTCGTCTGACAAATCCTTTTTTTCCCAAGCGATTGATGGCAGCGGTCATCGAGCCGCTGGTCAACAGAACTTTTTCACCGATGATTTGGATGGGAGCCGGTCCTTTGTGCAACAGGACCTCCATAATGGCGAAATCGCTCAAGTGTAAGCCGGTTTCTGAAATGCTGGCCCGATCGACCTTTTCGACCGCCTTGGCCGCCTTCCATAAAACCAGTCTCAGGTGAGGTGCCGTCTCCATGGGAGCAATTTAAGGCAAATTATCTTGATGTCAAGACATAAGTTTCCCCACCACTTCCCCATTCGAGACGGTTATGGTAAAAACGGATTCCGATTTTATGGAACCGTATGGCATCCCTCGATTGAAGCCAAACAGGAAATATGACTGTGACAACCTCCATTGGGCACCGCATAGCCGGCATCGTCAACTCGAAAGGAAATGTCGGCACTGCCCGAAAGCGTCTCCAACAGCTGGTCGCGGCCT
Source organism: Deltaproteobacteria bacterium (assembly GCA_032127235.1). Classification (GTDB taxonomy): domain Bacteria; phylum Desulfobacterota; class Desulfobacteria; order Desulfobacterales; family SG8-13; genus JARFQH01. The sequence goes on along the minus strand of JAQAZR010000055.1, from coordinate 1,699 downwards.
TGCGATCCCACCCGCTGTTCAAACCGGCCGAACTCAATTTTACGTCCTTCCCCGGCCATGCTGTCGAACTCACCCGCCACGCCTTGACGCAAGGCGCGGATGTGATTCTGTCCATCGGTGGTGACGGCACCCACAATGAAGTCGTCAACGGGTTCTTCGACTGCAACGGCAGGCTGGTCAGTCCGCATGCCAAACTTGCCGTTCTGCACCTCGGAACCGGAGGAGACTTCCGCAAAAGTTTAGGAATAGGCGTGTCTGCCGGCGACGTCATCCGGAGCCTGGCCGAAGGAGCACCTTGCCCCATCGACATCGGCCTGATCCGGTACGTCAACCTGAATGGCCGTCAAACGCATCGCTATTTTGTCAACATCGCCTCTTTCGGCATCAGCGGCATTATCGACAACCTGTCGCACGATCGGCGGTTTGCAGGGCTCGGCGGCAAGGCCGCTTTCCTGCTGGCCACTTTGCGAGCCTTTCGGCACTATCGGAATGCACCGATGCGGATAAGAATGGATCGTGACCCCGAGCTGGAACAGCCGGTATGTGCCTTCGTGGTCGCCAACGGTCGTTTTTTCGGCGGCGGTATGAAGGTTGCGCCCCATGCCATGTTAGACGACGGGCTCTTCGATGCCGTTTGCCTCGGGGATTTTCAACTGGCCGATTTTCTGCTGAGGGGCCACCGCCTCTACCGCGGAACCCATCTATCGATGGAAAAGGTCTGGATGCGCCGGGTCCGGACGGTGTCGATCCACGCCAGAGACCCGGTGCCCGTCGACATCGACGGTGATGGCCTGGGATACACGCCGGCCGAGATCACGGTGGCCCCGCAGAGGATATCCGTCATTGTCGCGAAGAGGGGCTGTCTTTCAGTGTCGGAAGGCAGCGACATCTGATTGGTCAACAATTCTCAGTTATGGGCTCACTCAAAAATAACTTCACATTTTGGACGCCGATGCATCCCGTCCGGCTGTGTTGCAAAAACTCGGAATATCCAGATATTCCTTCGTTTTTGCGCCTTGCCGGCCGGGCGCCTCAACACCCAAAATTGCGAACTTATTTTTTCGTGAACCCCAACCCGGACGGCGGGATTAAGTCAGTTTTGTCAGTTATAGGCTATCATCATTTTAACGGCTAAACGCTCATGGCCCTTAAACCACCACTGGTTCCGGGTTCCAGGTTCTGAGTTTCGAGTTTCGAGTTTCAAGTTTCTATTTGCGCAGGCTGCACTTTGGCTTTGAAAAAGGCCTCCAGCGCCTGGTTGAAAAGGTCCGGTGCTTCAATGGGAATGGTGTGGCCGGTTTGCGGCAGCAGGCAGTGGGTGCCGCGGCATAATCCAGCGAGGCGGGCGGCGCCGTCCGGGGAAACCAGCGGGTCCTGCTCTCCGGAGATGACGAGAGTGGGCTGACGAATGATCGCGCTGTGAAGTGAAGGGAGGGGATAGCGCGTCATGGCATCGAGGTGGGCGAGAAGTGCATCGGCTCGATTGCGGTTCGCAACCGCGTTGACCATCTTGTCCAAAATTCTCCGGTTTTCCGCCAGATAAGCCTCTCCGAAAATCGTCGGCAGAGCGGCCCAGACCATCGCTTCGAGTCCATAAGCGTGCAAAATCTTTCCCCATGACTGCAAAGCCGCCCTGGCGCCGGCGCTCGCTTCGGCGGCCATGCTGCACAAAACGAGTCTGTCGACCTGTGCGGGATTC
>JAQAZR010000054.1:0-5804 GCA_032127235.1 Deltaproteobacteria bacterium | reverse complement strand
GCGCACGAGATAGACCTTTTCGGCCTGAAAGGCCCTGGCGTGCCGTTTCGCCAGTTCGATCGCCGCCAGGGCCGCATTGGACCCGTCGTATCCGACCAGAAGTTTCATGTGAATCCTTTCTGAAAAGAAATCCGCCACCATTACTTTGTGTGAGCCCTAAGACACCTCGTCCTTGAATTTTACACGAAAGGCCGTCTCGACTATGTCGGCCGCCCATTTGGGCTTCTCGATGAAATCCATGTTGATCACCAAATCAAATTCATATGGCGAGGCATCATTTCTTTTGAAGACCTTCCTGAAGAATTCTCGCTGCACCTTGTCGGCTTCATCCAGTTCCTTTTCCGCCTCGCTTTCGGAAACCTTCAGAATCTTTGCCAGACGTTTTATGCGATAAGCCTTGGAGCAGATGCAGCGCACCGCCAGAACCCGGTCGCGCGGCAGGACCAGGTGCGATCCACGTCCGACGAAAATCGTCGGTTCGTCCTTGGCTAAAGCAAAAATCGATCCGAACAGCGCCTTTGTGTAATCACCCATTGTGAAGGATTTTTCACCGAAAAGAAAAACTGCCAGTTCGGTCAGTTTTCCAGGGTAGCGTTCGTCGAAAAACGTTACCGTTTTCTTGCTTAGGTCCTTGTTGGCGACGATCTGCTCAAGGATCAGCCGGTCCGCCACTCGATAACCGATTTTGGGCGCTACTTTGTCGGCGATTTCCAGGGCACCGGACCCGATTTTTCGTGAGAAACAGATGGTCGGTGGAATGTCTGCAGATGTCTCCTTTTCAGAGGTGGCTTTCAGGCGCTTTTTTTCCCATGCCTCCATATACTTTTCCGCCGTCAGGGCATAGCCCGGTCGCTCATTTGCATAGTTTCCCGGCACATACGAGGCGTGTTTGAGTGTTGCGGTCATGGATACCTCCTTTTTTTCGCTCTCTTTCCTGATACTTGTTTAGCGCAACGACTGCTCAAGCGGTTGAGTTGATTTTTAAAAGCCGAGCTGGGATTTCAAGTCGATCCGCATCTCGAAGGTGTTCGATTCCGGGACGCGATGTATTTTGAAACCCATTTTTTCCCCCAGAGCCAACATCTGGGTGTTTTCCGTCAGCACCAGGCCCCAGATGCCTTCGATCCCCCGCTCCCTGGCAATGCGCAGGCTATTCTTGAGCAACTCGGCGCCGACCCCTTTTCCTTGCCAGGCATCACCGACCAAGACCGAAAACTCGGCATTTTTGAGATCGTGTTCGATAATGACACGGGAGATGCCCATCATCTGTTCCCGAGGCTTGTCTTCACGGAAGGCCACCAGAGAGATTTCACGGTCGTAGTCGATCTGGGTGAACCGGGCCAGCATGTTGCTGGGCAGACGTTTCATGGGGGAGAGGAAGCGCTGATACATGCTGCGGGCTGTGAGAGACTCGAACAGTTCGGTCATCAGCGGCGCATCTTCGGGGCGGATCGGACGGATGAGGATCTTGATAAGTCCTCTGGTGATCGCCTCGGTTTCGTAGTGAGCCGGATACGGGCTGATGACGAGGTGCATCGGCGCCCTGACCTCGGCGCGTTTCAGCCGCACACGTGCATCCACCGCACGGAAGCTGTCACCGGTGACAAAGAGGGGATTGATGTCGAGTTCTTCGATTTCCGCAAAATCGGTGATCAGCTGGGCCAGCCGGATCAGGATTTCTTCCAACAGGTCCAGATTTGCGGCCGGTTGATTGCGAAAACCTTTCAAGAGTTGGCAGACCTTGGTTTCCTCGATCAGACGCCGCGCCAGGAGCCGATTCAGCGGCGGCAGGGCGATGGCGCGGTCGCGGATCACTTCGGTCAGAATACCACCCATTCCGAAGAGAACCACGGGGCCGAAATCCGGATCATTTTTGGCACCCAGGATCAGCTCGACCATCGGCGGCGGCAGCATCGGTTGGACCGTGGCCCCTTCAGTGCCGCCGGTTGCTCCATAAATCATGGCATTGTGAATAATCCGGGAATAGGCCTCCCGTACGTCGGCGTCATTCTCCAAGCCGAGCGCGACACCTCCGGCTTCGGTCTTGTGACCAATCTCTTGTGAATAGATTTTCAATACCACCGGGTAGCCGATCTGCTGGGCTTTGCGCACGGCTTCATCGGCCGAAAAGGCGATCTCGGTCTGGTTGACCGGGATGCCGTAGGCCGCCAGCAAAGCTTTGGACTCGACTTCGGTCATCATCGGCGTTTTTCGTTCGAGCCCCTGACGGATCAGTGAACCGGCTTTCTGACGATCGAAGTCGAGCCGGCGCGGCAGGCCGGATGGTATTTCTTGCAGCAGCTCGAGGTTGCGGGCATAGCGCCAGAGATTGGTGAAGGCCCGAACTGCCCGTTCGGGGGTGTCGAATGTCGGTATGCCGGCCCGGTGAAAAACCGCACGGCCACGTTCGGCCAGCGGGCCGCCGATCCATGAGGTGAGCACCGGAAAGGGCCGGTCTTTGATCTGGTCGCAAATGGCGTTGGCTACTTCGACCGGATCGATCATGGCCTGCGGGACCAGGATAACCAGCAGGCCGTTGACCTCGGGGGCATCCTCGCAGATGGCGACCACCTTGCGGTATTCATCCACGGCTGCATCCCCCAGGATGTCGATCGGATTGCCCCTGCTCCAATGCGGCGGCAGGACGGCGTCGAGTTTCTTGAGGGTTTCGCCTGAAAGGGTCACCGGCTCGAACCCGTAGTCAGAAAAGGCATCGGCGGCCATCACCCCCGGTCCGCCCGAATTGGTGACGATTGCCAGGCCGGGGCCCATGGTTTTGGGTTGTTTGGCCAGGAGTTCAGCACAGTCGAAGAGTTCCTCGAAGGTCCTGACGCGCACGATGCCGGCGCGTTTGAAAGCTGCGTCATAAACGGCATCCTCACCGGCAAGCGCGCCGGTGTGGGAAGCGGCGGCTGCCGCACCGGCCCGGGTGCGTCCGGCTTTCAATACGACGATCGGTTTGATGCGCGCCACTGCGCGGGCTGCACTCATGAAGTTGCGGTGGCGCGTCAGGTTTTCCATGTACATCACGATGCTGCCGACCTGTGGGTCGTTGCCCAAATAGTCGATTACGTCGCCGAAATTCACGTCCAGCATCGAGCCCAGGCTGACGAAGTAGCTGAAGCCGATATGTTCTCTGATGGAGAGGTCAAGGACGGCACCGCAGACAGCCCCGCTTTGGGAGATGAAGGCCATGCTGCCCGTCAGCGGCATCTGCGCCGCGAAAGAGGCGTTCAGGTTGACGCGGCTGTTGATGACGCCCAGGCAATTGGGACCGATGATGCGCACTCCGCTGTCCCGGGCGGCCTCGGCAATGGCTTGCTCCACCGCGCGGCCCCGCTCACCGGTCTCCTTGCCGCCGCTGGAAATGATCACCGCAGCGCCCACCCGGGTCGCTGCACACTCTGCGATGAGTTCAGGAACCATTTGTATCGGAACGGCTATGACGACCAGGTCGACGGCTTCGGGGAGGTCGGTGATTTTGGCGTACGCTTTTTGACCGGAAATTGTCGGATGACGCGGATTGATCGGGTAGACTGTTCCCGCGAAGCCCCCTTCGAGCAGGTTCTGCATGACGGCGGCGCCGATGGTGCCTTTTCTATCGCTGGCACCAACCACGGCCAGCGATCGAGGCGCGAACAGCCGGTCGAGATTATGTATACTCATGGCTGATTGAACTCCTGCACTGCTGCCGGAAAGTCGACGTTTTCCAAATGCTGTCCATAAATTCAGCGATCCGTAATTTTTTATCCCCCGGCCTGTGCGGCTTGGTCACCACTATCGGTAAGGTTCCGGACTGGACCACCCTCCCGAGCACCGAACCGAAGATGATCTTATCAGCGCCTTTTCCGCCGTTTAATGGCCCTACGAAACGATCCAGACGGATTTTTCGCGTGCAAGGTAGACGACCTTGTTCGTCACGCGGCCCATAAAAAAATCCTGTGTGCGGCTCAAGCCCCGGCGGCCCATGATGATCGTGCCGACATCCAACTTCTTGCCCTCATCGACGATGGCCGCGGCCCGGCTTCTGACACCCGTGATGATTTGGGTGGTGATGCCATCCGGATTGAATCCTTTGGCAACCAGGCGCGTCTTGGCCTCGTCGAAGGCTCTGACGATGTTCTTCTCCGAATTGTGGACAAAATCGTCACTCGAAGCCAGAATTTCATTGGATTTTTCGCCGCCCCGGATGACGTGCAGCAGACGGAAATCGACAGCATGACCCGACAGAAAAGAGCCGGCAAAATCGACGGCCTTCAGGGCGTCTTTGGAACCGTCGAATGCGATCAGATATTTCATGCCGGGCGGTTTGCGGCCGGCCAGCATCAGCGGTATAAAGGACATGGCTTCCAGAAGCTTCAGCGAGACGCTGCCGAGAATAATTCCCGGAATCCGTCCCATGCCCCTGCGCCGCGTCAAGACCGCTTCATACCCCGCACGCGCTTCTTTGACGATATCCCGGGCAATTCCCTTTTTGCGCTGCTGGATTTTGACGTCCACCTCTGCTTCCGGAAAACCGGCTCGAATCAAGACATTCCGGGCCTGCCCCATGAACTCCTCGATTTTCTTCTTCTGCTGAACCTCCCAGGCCCGGACGTATTTTACCGATTTCACGCTCTTCGGTTCACGCTCCAGGTCCCAGTAGCTTTCCGGTACACCGCTGAAGACATTGAAAAGCACAATCTTCATGTCTTCAAACGGCGTCATCTTGGTGATGTATTTGACCGTCAACAGGCTGCGTTCGGAGCCGTCCAGCGCCACCAAAATTTTCTTCTGCTTCTTCGTCGCCATTTCTCGTCCTCATCCGTCGAAAAGGGGTTAACTCTTTGCGGTGCAACTGCCGTCAACAACGGATCACTCGGCATATATTTCACGATTGTTCATGCGGTGATCCACCATGTAGAGCACCTGGGCTTTTTGGCGCAGTACGTCTTTAAGCTGCCCCAGTTTCTGGCGGTCGATGCTGTGTATGCGGATGTAGACCTTGCGGTAACCGCTCTCGACGTTTTCGTAGGACGTCAGGATGCTCACCATCCTGCCGCCGAAGTCGCGGACGACATCGGCCACTTCCTTGATCGAACCGGGCCGGTCCTCGAGTTTAAAGGCAAACTGAATGCCGCGGTTGCCGACCCCGGTAAGGGCGATCAGCACTCTGAAAATATCCGACTGCGTGATCATCCCGATGACCTTGCCAGCCTCGTCCACCACCGGGGCCCCTGAAATCTTGTTCTTCAGAAGCACTTCGGCAGTTTCCTCCACCGTAAAATCGGCCGGCACCGTGATCGGGTCCCGGGTCATGATGTCCTTGACCTTGATTTTGGATAAAAGGTACAGCAGTTCATGAATCTCGAGCGTGGTGGCATCGGAGGCCGAGGCCCGTTTCAGGTCCCGGTCGGTGATGATGCCGACCAGTTTGCCTTTTTTCATGACCGGCAGCATGCGAATGTCATGTTTTTTAATCAAGCTCATGGCGTCCTGCATGGATCCGTCGATGTCGATGGTGACGGTTTGTTTGCTCATCCAGTTCTTTACCAGCATGCTCCAACCTCCTTTGTTGAGCCGGCACGAGTTTTCTATCGTCTTTCCCGCGATCTATTTTTCTTCCGCCCTGATGCTGAGAAGTGGAATCGGGCAGCGGCGGAACACCTTTTCGGCTGTGGATCCGAAGAGCACGCCGACCAGATTGCCGCGACCCTTGGTCCCCATGACCAGCATGTCGGCGCCCTGGTCCTCGATCACTTCGATAAGGGCCTTGAAAGGCACACCGATCCGGATCACTTTTTCGATGTCGAGGCCGGCACCAC
>JAQAZR010000053.1:0-3690 GCA_032127235.1 Deltaproteobacteria bacterium | reverse complement strand
TGGGAAGTCCGATCAGCAGAAGATCGCTTTCCCCGACAGCGCTCACATCGAGCCGATCCTCGGTCACCACACGGTAGTTCTCCACCCCCAGCGACAGCAGCAGCGTATCGGCCGCTTTCGTGAGGTCACCCGCCAGGTCAGCGGCCGTAATGACCAAGACGGATGACGCGCTTTTGATCGTATTGATGGAGGGCGGAATTTCCGACGGATAGAGTCTTCTGAAGAGATCGTAATCCGGATCGACCGTCAACGAGACGGGGCGGTCCGCCGCATTCAGCACAAAGGGGGTCTTCTCTGCGCCGACGTCGAGTCGTCGGGCAACCGCCGCGCCGGCAGCGGTCTGCAATACGATCGGCACGCTGAAACCAAAGTCCGTCGCCACCTGTGAGACGGCGCCCGTGACCGACCATCCGCTGCCGGCCGGCGCGGCGGCGACATCTTCCAGCGCCGGCAGCGGCGCCCCGCTACGGTCAACCCACTGCCGGAAGAAAAATGTCAGATTCTTGCCGGAGCTTAGCTCGAAACTCTCGCGCAGCTGCTGCCAGGATGCGGGGCGGAAGAGATACTTCTGATAGATATCTCTCAGCGCGCCCCAGAAGGCCTCCTCGCCGATATGGCGGCGCAACATGTGGAAGACCATGGCACACTTGTCGTAGCCGATGACCTTGGTGACGGGGTCGAAGCGGCTCTGAAACCTGCTGATCGGAAAATCGTTCGCGGGAGTCACCAGCGTGGCGTAGTTGCGCAGGACCTGGCGGCGGTACTCACGCGCCGCCTGTCTGGATTCGCGTTCCTTGTAAAGATAATCGGCGACATAGGTGGTCAGGCCTTCGGACCAGTTGCCGCCGGCGCCGTCCACGTAAACGCCGTTGCCCCACCAGCAGTGGGCAATTTCATGCCCGAGACTGGTATCGATAATGAAAGGCAGCCGCAGGACCCGGCTGCCCAGCAGCGTGTAGGAAGGAAAGCCGTAGCCGGTTGGGAAAAAATTCTCCACCACCGCGAACTTGTCAAACGGGTAAGGACCGAACAGACTCTCGTAAAGCCGCAGGTACCGGCCGGTCGCCGCGAGATAAGGCCTGGACAGATCGTCGCTCTGCGGCAAGAAATAGGTCGCCGCCGTCACCCGGCCGAAGGTTTCTTCACGCACCTGATAGCGGGCCGCCGAGAGCGAGAGCCCGCGGACCGGATGGTCGATCACCCATGTGGAAATGGTTCTGTCGCCGTCGGTGCGGTGCCCTAAACTGCGTCCGGCGGTAACGGCGACCACCCCGGCCGGCGCTTCAACATTCAGGCCGAAGGTGACCCGCTCGGCATCGACGTGCGGATACCAGCCGGCACCATAAAGCAGTAAAGTGCCCTGGGGTGAGATGGTGCCGCTGACGCCGTAGCCCGGGTTGTCGGTGTTGGCCGGCATCACGGGGACCGGGTCGTTGAAAACGGCGGCATACGCAAGCCTGATGTGAAACGGATCGCTTGCCTTCACGGTGCCCGGTTCCAGACGCAGGCGGCCGTTTTCGAACGAGAAGGGTGCCGGCCTGCCGTCAACCAGGAGGTTGAGTCCAGTGGCCTTTTCGGTTAAGTAGAGCACCACGTCGGCAGGTGCGGCCGGCCCGATTGTAATGGTATCGACCCCTTCGAGCCGGTTTTCGGCCGGATGCAGGGTAATCCGCAAATCGTGGTGCACATCGAGCGCTTCAACCGGAAAAGCGATCAATAAAAAAAGACCGGCCAAGAGAATCGCCGGCCGTCTCGCATAGTGTTTGCAGCAGTCCATCTTACATGTCGCTTTACGGTTGTCGTCCGTGCCTTGGAAGCGGCATCGGGTGATAGATCCGGTTTATGGTTCATTTTTAAAAACAATCTAAGACGTCACAATCTCTTGTCAAAACCGCCTCCTCATGCGATGAGCTGACATCGCTTTTCGAAGGTCTTTGACTTGACACGAGGGCATTAAATTTTTTATGACAGGTAGTCGGCATTACCGCAAATAACGCGGCACATCCATCCGACCGGAAGACCTCTTGAACTTATCGTGATTTTTCACCGTCGATACCGGCCCTCGGGCGTCAAACCGTCCGATTATGGCCGCATCGTCACAACCGTTAAATCTAACAGCTTGAACAATTCTTCGAGAAAGGAGCAACCGTAATGAGTCAGACCGAAAAAAACTTGTGGGATGCATTTGCCGGCGAGTCACAGGCCAACCGAAAATACCTGGCATTTGCCAAAAAGGCGGATAAAGAGGGGTACGCTCAGGTGGCCAAACTCTTTCGCGCCGCGGCCGAGGCCGAAACGGTGCACGCCCACGCCCACTTGCGGACCCTCAAGGACGTCAAGTCGACCGCGGAGAACCTGAAAACCGCGATTGCCGGTGAAACCCACGAATTCAAGAGCATGTACCCCGAAATGATCGAAACAGCCAAGAAGGAGGGAGACAAAACCGCCGAGCGCAGTTTCACCTATGCCAACGACGTCGAAAAAATTCACGCCGCGCTTTACCAGAAAGCCCTCGACCAAATGGACAAACTCCAAGAAGTGGACTATTACATCTGCTCAGTTTGCGGTTACACCTGCGAAGACCAGCCGCCGGATGTCTGCCCGGTCTGCGGCGCATTGGCCAAGGCCTTTTTCAAAAGCGAGTAACCCCGAACGTCGGGCCTTGGTGGCCCTTTCAACAGTTCCGACCGACCGTCTCGTCCCGCCCGCCACCGTCCTGAAACCACGTCGGTGGCGGGTCGTTTTTCTCTCCTCTCGTCCATCGGACGGCACCGGAGACGTCCCCTCAAAACCGGTCTTCACCCGATCTCTTCGATCGAGCAGCAGCAAGATTGATGGATCCGTAATACGAACCTTGATTCCGACGGCATCAGGATTTAGAATTACAAACTATGGTTCAATAACTTGACGTTAATCGGGAAAATCAAATGCCAAAATCAACATCACGTCCAACCAATACAGTTCAACAGTCGACCCTGATCGGTGTCGCGGTACTTTGTCTTGCCGTGGGGTTTCTCGGCGGTGTCGTCTTCAGCATTTACAAATCGACCGGCGTCGCCCCGGTCGCCGTGCCGACGGCGGCACAGCCGGATATCGGCGACCGGGCGCAGGAGCTCGACCGCCTTACCAAGGAAACCGCTCAGAACCCCGGAAACGGTGCGGCCTGGATCCAACTGGGCAACCTGTATTTTGACACCAACATCCCCGAGAAAGCCATCTGGGCTTACCAGAAATCCCTTGAAATAGACCCCGCCAACCCGGACGTCTGGACCGACCTGGGTGTCATGTATCGACGCAATAATCAGCCGCAAGAAGCGCTCAAGGCTTTCGATGAGGCCATCCGGCTCAATCCCAAACACGAGCCCTCGCGGTTCAACAAGGGGATTGTCCAACTGCACGATCTCAACGATCCGGCCGCCGGGATCAAGACCTGGGAAGACCTGCTGGCGATCAATCCATTGGCCATGGCGCCCAACGGAAAATCGGTCGATGAGCTGGTGGTCATTTACAAGAAAAACATTCAGAAGCCGAAGTGACCGCGAAAGGAACTTCAATGCCCGTTCGAATGGGTCATGCGCTGCTGATGAGTGCGGCGTTGCTGCTGACGATCTCATGCGGCAGCGGCTCGGAACAACCCGGCGGTGATCACCGGACGCGAAAACCCCTGATGGCGATCTCAGGCGAACAAGA
>JAQAZR010000052.1:0-2844 GCA_032127235.1 Deltaproteobacteria bacterium | reverse complement strand
GCGTGTGGACACCGCCCGTCGCCACGATCTTGATCGTGTCTGCCCCGGCGTCAATCCGGCCCTGGACAGCGGATCGCATCTCCAGGGGGTGGAGGGAGCAGGTCCATTGGGGGTTCGTGCTGTAACATACGCTTAACTTTTGCAAGGGTAGCATAGGTATCAACACAGGATAATAGATGCCAAATCATTGTTCAGAATTTGTATTACTGCTATTAGTGGAATTATTTCTTGCTGGGGCCCTAAGGTCATAGTGTCATGACGACAGCAACAAAGACATCGCTGAAAGAAAAATTGGTCCTGCTTGGGATTTGCTCTGATGAAAATTCAAGCTTTATGAGTGGGGCTGCAGAAGCACCCGCCCTGATTCGCTCGGCACTTTATAGCAAATCAGCCAATTTAACCTCTGAAACAGGTATTTCTCTTTCCAACACCCCACGTTTTGTCGATATGGGTGACATAATCGTCGACAATGGTATTCTGTCGTTCATGGACATCGAGCGGCAGGTGTCGGAAATAATAAACGATGGTGCTTTACCATTGGTTCTCGGTGGGGATCATGCGATCACTTATCCGATTTTACGGGCCGTGTCGCGTCAATATGGAAAAATGAGCATCTTGCAGTTTGATGCGCATCCGGATCTTTACGACGAGCTGGACGGTAATCGATTATCACACGCATGTCCTTTTGCAAGAATCATGGAAGAAGGTCTGGCGAAACGGTTGGTCCAGGTTGGTATCCGAACAATCAACGCCCACCAGAAGGCGCAAGCGGACCGATTCGGAGTTGAAATTCACGAAATGCGGTTTTTCGACATCCATAGGAGAATTCTGAAATGAAGCTTGAGCCTTTTTTTTTGGAACGATATTTTGCAAAACATGAGTTTTCAGCCAAATATCTTCTATCGAGTTCCGACTGCGAAGCGCTTAGCATGGAAGAACTGCTGGAATCGGCCGATGCCCAGAGCTTGGGGTTGTGGGAAAACCTGAAACTCGGGTATACGGATTCATCCGGCCACCCCGTGCTGCGCGAGTCGATTGCAGATATCTACAAAAACGTTGCAGCCGACGACATTTTGGTGGTGACTCCCGAAGAGGGCATATTCTTGGCGATGCAGGCGCTGCTAAGGCCCGGAGATCATATTATTTGCACCTTTCCGGGGTACCAGTCGCTTTACGAACTGGCCCGTTCGATGGGATGCGACGTATCGTTATGGAAACCCGATGAGGATCGGGGATGGCATTTCAGTCTTCGCCAACTTGAAAATCTGATCCGGGATGACACCAGAATGGTTGTCGTTAACTTCCCTCACAACCCGACCGGTTATCTGCCCTCGCATGATGGATACACGTCGCTCGTTGATATAGTCCGTCGAAGCGGCGCCTACCTGTTTTCGGACGAAATGTACAGGTTCCTTGAATTTGACCGTGAAGCGACACTGTCGGCGGGTTGTGAGGTGTATCGTAAAGCCATCTCGCTTTCCGGATTATCGAAAAGCTTTGGCCTGCCGGGCCTCAGGATCGGCTGGGTTGCGACCCAGGACCATAACATTTTGAAACAGATGCGGTTGTTAAAAGACTACACAACGATCTGCAGCAGCGCACCGAGCGAAATTTTGGGGATTGTGGCCGTGCGCGAACGCGAGAATATCATCGCAAGGCAGATGACGCGTATTCGGAAAAATATCTCAATACTGGGAGATTTTTTCAGTAAATACAGCGATTGCATGTACTGGAATCCACCCTTGGGTGGTTCAATTTGTTTTCCGAGAATGTCGCTAACCGATGATACGTCCGTATTTTGCGAAACGCTGATTAAAGAAACCGGAATTATGCTGGTTCCGTCCAATGTTTTCCAATACGGCAACCACCATGTCCGCATCGGATTTGGCCGAGAAGATTTTCCGGAAATCATCGAGCGATTTTCAACTTTTGTAGATTCGTGCCAGCGCAATCAAAGTTGAGTGGCATTCGAAAGATCTGACAGCCGGCTATTTCAAACCGCAAAAACACCTTGCCCTGTTTAAGGAGCAGAGCATGCGCCATTTCAAATGCCTGTGCGCCTGGACTGCGTTGGTGACTTTTTGGACTTTTCTCGGCGTAAGAGTCGGCCAGGATTACGACTCTCAAACCGACTTTTCGCGCTACAAAAGCTTTGGTTGGGCAGCGGTTCCCCAGGAGAAGGCAGGGGCGTCATCGTTGGGCAGTCCGTTTGTCACAAAACGAATCAATGATGCGGTCGAGAGCTTCCTCATTCAACACGGACACTCGAGATCGTTTGCTGAAAAACCCGACTTCCTTGTCGACATCCACTTGACCGTCAAAAAAATGATAGAGGTGGATCAATCGGTCGACGGCTGGCCGGGCCACCGCGCCTTTGGAGACTCGGCCTTCGAAACCGTCATCACTGAGTACGACGAGGGCACTTTGATCATCGATTTTCTCGATGCCGGCACGCAAAAGCTTTTCTGGCGGGGGACGGGTACGCGTCGAATCGATCATTCTTCGAGCCCGCAGAAATCAACCGATACGATGAACAGATGGGTTTCAGAAATCCTGAAGCAGTACCCGCCGAAGGCAAAGGTCAGCCGGCCGGCACCTGCGGGTTGTTCTACGCCGCCGAATCAGGTGATGCCGGCAGCGCCGCAGGTATAACCGACCAAAATAACTTGATTTTCAAAGTTAAACGTCCTATTAGTTACAGAAAGCACCAAATTAGGGTTTTTTTCTCGTTTCTTTCCGATAGAAAGGCACCGGCCATGCCAACCAAAGTGAGGAAAACCTCACCCGCCAAGCGAACTTCTTCACCTCAAAAAAAGTATGGGAAGACATCATCCAAACGCGCCG
>JAQAZR010000051.1:0-5552 GCA_032127235.1 Deltaproteobacteria bacterium | reverse complement strand
GTATCACTAATAAGCATGGCTGTCTACCTGTAGTCTTTATCCAGGCAATCTGTGCGAAATGACCACCGGGATGCCTGTTTTTGGAAAAATCGGGGCATTTGTTGAACCTGTTCCGGCCTGAAAGCCATATCTTCCGCCCGGTCGGGGTTCGCGTAACTGCCATTGGCAAGTAACGATGCATTTGGCGATGCCATTATCAGGCATCAAATCCGCTTATGAATGATCCGCGGCAGCACCGGGTGGAAGTTGACCCGATGAATGCACTCCCACCACACACCGGATTGATAGGATACCTGTTCCAGAGTGAATAAGAGCAAAAACGACAGCGGATTCAGGCGCGGTTTCTTGACCATATATTCGACAACGCCGGCTGTCAGATGCATCCCAAAAATGACGGCGGCGGTCAGTGGAGACAAGAGCAAGACCACCGGCACGACGACCAGGTAATAACGGGATATAAAACTGCAACAATGATAGACGAAGGATAGATAGCCGCGGATGATGGCGGTGAAAACCTGGCATCGTGTGATAGGGATCTGCCGGGTCTTCAGTTTGCCGTGCTTTCTTATACCGTCCACCAGAAGCAACCCCGCGCCCAGGAAAAGAGGCAGGGTAGTTTTCAGGGCCATCGACACGACGACGGTCAGCCAGAAAAGGGATTCGGACCAAGGCAGAAACAGGGTTTTCACCCGGCCGGTGTGCAACTGCTGGAGCATGGGCTCGGAGGTTCCGTAATCGAAGCGTCTGGTGCAAAAGGCGGCGAGTCGGTTCCGGTGCTTGTGGGCCACCCTTCCCATGGGCCGATATTCCAAAATATGTCCCGCGTCTTGCAACCGCCAGCATAAATCGACATCTTCGCCCACATGCAGGGTCTCCTGGAAGCCGCCCAGGCTTAAAAAAGCCTCTCTTCTCACCAGGAAATTACAGGTGGGCACATAAAAAAAACGTTCGGCCTGTTCGGACCGCTTGAACCAGGCCCCTATTTTAAGGGACGACTTGACCTTTTCATACCGGTCCAGCCCGTTTTCTTCGAGGGCGGCATCGACCCAGCCGCCCAATGCGCCGAGTGACGTGTCTCGAAACGCAGGTACCAATTCCTTGAGCCAGGTGGGATCGGCCAGGCAATCCGAATCGATGAATGCCAGGATGTCGCCCCGGGCAGCTTCGGCGGCCCGATTTCGGCAAAAAGATGCCTGACGGTGATGCTGCATCCGAAGCAGGCGCGCCTCTGGGAATCGTATCACCGCTTCTGGGGTGGTATCTTCGGAGGCATCGTCCACCACGATGATCTCCAGCTTTTCGGCCGGATAATCAAGGAGGTTCAATGAGCTAAGGCAGGCGGTGATCTCCGCTGGCCGGTTTCTGACCGGTATGATGACGGACACCGCCGGATACTCGGCTTCATCGAGAAGGGGAAAGCCTTCCTGGGCGACATATCCCTTTTGAATCAGGGTGTTCAGGAAGAGCTCGATCTGTTCGGGAGGAACAGGGGAAACCGCTTCGGCGATACGTTCCAGCGGCACCCACTCATCATGGCCCAGGCAAGCCAGCACCGGATGCCAGAAAGCATGAACAAACACCGCCCTCAGCGGGAATAACAGCACCAGCGCTGCCTTCCCGTCCGTCAGGCAGTGGTATCGGGCTGAAGGTCTCATCCGAAAGCTCAATGGGCGGTTATGGGTCTGCATTGGTCGATACGAGAAAGTCATTGGCTCTCAGAAAAGCGATAATGCCATCGACCTGAGATTCAGGACTCCCGGTCAGCATCTCTCCTTTTTTCTCCACTTTGCTGCCGGCGAGAAGCTGCATGATGCGTTCGTAGGCCTGCAGACGGCTGTCCGGCGCGGGGACGATTTTCGGACGGGGGCGCGGCTGAAACCGATGGGCGCAGACCATCTTTGGGGCATCGACGTCGGCGCCGTAATCCAATTGCCGGGGGGCATAGGCCTCGGCCCATTGTCGCTTGGCAAATTTGGGCAGCCGGAGATCCCGCCCCAGATCCACGCTGAAGACGGCCGGCAGCCGGCATTCGATGATTTCCCGAACCCCGCGGCCGGCGCTTCGCTGCACCCGGAGGGTGCCGCCGGATTTATCCATGGAAAGATCTGTTATAGTAAGATCTGTGATGGCCGATACAAACGGCAGGTCGAGGCGGTGTGCCAGCAGCGCTCCCATTTGACCACTGCCTTTATCGAGAGACGCTTTACCGCAGAGCACCAGATCCCCTTTGAGGTCTTTCACGGCCCGGGCCATGAGATCCGATTTGACCCACGGGTCGGGCTGATCGAGTGGGTCTGCCGCATAAGGCGGGTGCCCGGTGACGTTGATCTGATATAGGTCGTCGGCGCCGGTGGCCATGCACCGTCGAATCTCCTCTTCGGCGATCATCGGCCCTAGGGTTAGCAACACGACGGTGGTGTTTTCGTATTCGTCTTTCAGGCGCAGGGCCAGTTCCAGGGCCGCTTCATCGTGTGGGTTGACGCGATAAACCCCGTCTTCGGGGCGGATATAATGTGATTCGGGCGATGTTCCCGTTCTCGCATAGGTGTGTCGAATTTGCTTGGCGCAGACGATGATTTTCATTTCATCCTCGTTTGGTGATAGAAGTATTGACGGCTAGCCCAATGAGTCGGCAACGATGTCGATAATGTCGGCCACTTTCGGCGTTTTTTCCAGTTCGAGGGATTTCACACCGTCGTCCAGCATGACCAGACAATAGGGGCAGGCAGTGCCGATCAAATCGACATCGGTCTTCGCCATCTCCTCGGCCCGGACCACATTGATGTTTTGGCCGATGTTCTCGTGCAGCCACATCCGTCCGCCGCCGCCACCGCAGCAGAAGCCGTTGTCCCGGTTCCGCGCCGTTTCCTTGAGTCGGGTGCCCGGTACGGCCCGGCAGATATCCCGAGGCGGCTGGTACACCTGGTTGTATCGACCCAGATAACAGGCATCATGTATGGCCATTTTATCCGCCACGGGATACTTCAGGGCAATGCGTTTGTCGCGGATCAGGGTCATGACCAGTTCCGTGGCATGAATCACTTCCATTTTACATCCCAGATCCGGATAGTCATTTTTCAGGGTATTCAGGCAGTGAGGGCACAGGGTGACGATTTTTTTCACCTGATAATGGTTTAATCGGTCGATGTTCGCCCGGGCCAGCTTTCGGAAGAGGATCTCGTCGCCCAATCGCCGGGCAGGATCACCACAGCACACCTCCTCTTTTCCCAATATGGCGAACCGGATGCCGGCGGCTTTGAGAATTTTTACCATGGCCCGGCTGGTCTCCTGGTTCCGGGGATGAAATGCCCCGGAACAGCCGACCCACAAAAGGGTGTCCACATCGGATCCGCTTTGGGTCGGGGTCCGGGAGATCTGGGAAACCTCCCGGTTTATGGCCCAGTCCGTCCGATGGGCCACACCCTTGCCCTGAACATCGCCGTAAAGGTCCAGATCCCGAATCATTGGCCGGGCTTCGGCAGGCAGCCGGGCCTCGCCCATGACTTGATACCGCCGCATGTCGATGATCTTGTCCAGGGGTTCGATAAAGACCGGGCAATGTTCCACACAGGCCATGCAGGAGGTGCACGCCCACATTTCATCCGCGGTGATGGCGTTTTCCAGGAGCGGCGGTTCGGGCACGTTCCCCAATTTGTTCGATAGCCGCTTTTGATCGGCGGTAACCGTCTCCATCTGTTCCCGGATATTTCGGATGATCTTCCGGGGGGATAGGGGTTTGCCGGAGATGGCGGCCGGGCAGTTTTCGTCGCACCTGCCGCAGGCGACACAGGCTTCGGCATCCAGCATCTGTTTCCAGGAAAGGTCTTCCACCGTTTTTGCACCGATCTCGCCGCTTTCGATCGATGGGAGCGTCAACGCAGCCCTGGCGCCCTGCTTCCTGTAAAATACGTTCAGGGGCGAGGCTGCGGCATGGCGCATGAAGGTAAACGGAATGGCCGCGAAGAGAGCGAGCACGGCAAAGAAATGGAGGCGGATCATCATCTGCATGAAGACCGGCGAGGTCGGGGATATCAGGGAAAAAAACCATCCCAAGGGCGATGGCCACGGAAACCCGTCGGCCCGGAGGATGCTCAGCCGCGAGCCTTCGGCCATAAACCCGGAGACAAGGATGACCAGCAGCAGAACCATGGGCACCATGGTGCGCGTGGGCCCTTCGGCATCCGTGCTGCCCAAGCGTCGAAACAACAGGAACAGGGTGCCGGTCAACAGCGCGATGCCCGCCAGATCTTGAATCAGGTGGAGCAGTTTGGCCGGCGCCTGGGGGATGATGAACCCGAATTGAGCGAGTATGATCACGATCAGGGGAATGAGGACACCCCAGAATGCCGCCAGATGCGCCCCGCCCACCGAGGGCCTTCGCAGGATGTCGCGATGCAGCAGCAAAGAAGTCTTCAGCCCTTGCCAGTCGCCGGAGATGCCGGCAGGTTTCTTTGTCCGCCACAACGACCATCGCCGGGCCAAACCGACCGCCATGATAAGGAACGCCGCTGCGATTAATAACAAATCGAATGAGGTTAACAATGCCTTCAACGCTTATCTCCTCAATAACTGACTTACAGTTTAGTTTTACCGATTTGACCCTACCGTTTTAACCCTCTATTTCGATTTTCCGGAGAATCTATCGAAAACGAGGTCCAGAAATTTGCCCAAGAGCACGATCAGGCCGATGACGACAAAGACTTGATAGATCGAGGCGGCGGCAAAAACGGTCGGCTGTGTCTTCATGTCCGGCTTGGGATGCATATACCCCCACATGGCGCCGGCCGCCTCCGGGGAAAGGTGGCACTTGCCGCAATCCTGATCGTCGATCGCTGCCGACTCACCGTGAACGGCGGCGCCCTGATGACATCCCAGGCAATTGTCTTTTTTATAGGCGGTCGCAAAATCCCCTTTTTTGTGGGAAGCGATCTGATAAGAGGGAAACCACGAGAAAAAATCGGTTTCACCGGATGCCGTCGGATGGCAACCGGCGCAGGTGATTGCCAGTTGATCGGGATAGACGGCGGACGCCGGATCGGTCTTGGAAAGCATGTGATGCCGGGTGTGGCAGTCGTAGCAATGGGGACGCTGTTCTTCCGGCCCGTTCAGACCGTGCCGGTTTTCCTGTTCGTGGCAGGCGCTGCAGTCCACAGCCCCCGATCCCTTGGTGCTCTCGTGTTGATCGTCAACCACACCGGTGTGGCAATCCAGGCAGGTGATTTCCGCGCCGTGGACGGAGGCTTCATATTCTTCGACGGAGATAAGCAGCCCGCTTTCCTCGCTCCCCGTTCGATGGCACTCGACGCAGTCCTCAGGGGTGTAGGCCGTCGCGGCTTTGGTTTCGGATGCCCGCGCATGCCCGGCGATCAACACGGTGATGACCATGGGGATCACCATTGTGTAACCGCATATGAATTTGAACAGGTATCGATTCATTTCTGATCCTCGATTCGGGAGATCAACAGGGGCAGGATTTCATGGACATCGCCGACCACACCCAGGTCGGCAAACCGAAACATCCGGGCCCTCGGGTTGAGATCGATGGCGATGAC
>JAQAZR010000050.1:0-15733 GCA_032127235.1 Deltaproteobacteria bacterium | reverse complement strand
GCGGTCAGGCAGACCGCGGCGGCCGAAAACACGACCGCCATGAACCCGGCTTGCCCGGCGATGACCACAAGTGGCCGTCGCGCCATGGCGGCCAGCCCTTCACCCTGTGCACGAACCGCTACGCAGAAGGGATAAAAGACCAGCATCACTGCCGTAATCCGGACCAGTGTGAGATCTGTCGGAGCGAGATTTTGGAGTCGAACATAGTAGAGTTCCGCCAGGCCGGGCAAAATAAAAATCAGCGGCAGCAACCCGAGTATGCTGCCGGTAGCCAGCGAAAACCGCAGCGTCCGTCGGTCCATGCGATGCGGCGACGCAAAGGCCAGGACGACTTCCTGCAGGCGTGTGGCGCTGTAAGCAACCGGGGTTGCCAATCCAAGGGCCAGGTAGTAAGCCGGCAGCATTTTCTCCGGGTCGGCCGCACGCGCAATGAAGGCTCCCAGGACAACTGCCGCCAGTGACAGCAGATATCCGCTGAATGAGAGCGGTAGGTTGAAGAGAAACAGCTCCATTTTACCGGGCGGTCTGTTTACGGCCGTTTCGAGGCGCCTCAGGAAAGGCGCTGCCAAAAACCGCGACACCAGGACTTCGAGAGCCACGGGCAGAGACAGACAGACAATCGCCCAAATGGGACCGACCAAACCCGCCAGGCAAAACACGGGCGACAGCAGAGCCGTCAACAGGATGCGCATCAGAGTCGCCAGACTGGCCCGACCGGTTGCGCGCACGTTGTACATCACGACCTGATAGGAGATCCTCAAGAAGAAGAGCAACTGCAGGGGGATGCTGAACAGAAGGGTGAGTGTTGCCGGCGCCTCGATGCTCGGCGGCAGTCCGATGATTTTGCCGAAAAGCAAATGGGCGGTATAAGGCAGGCAAAGCAGGGCCTGAACAGTGATGACAAAAAGCGCGATCTGGAGAGCCACCACCTGAAAGACCCGGTAACTTTCGCGGCTGCGAACGAAAACCATCCCCGTGGTGATGAGACCGAAACCCAAGGTCCCCAACATGAACATAATGGTGTTGGACTGGGCCAGGCCGGCCAAGTTAAGGGGGCCACCCGGACCGCGTGAAGCGACCATGGCCACCAGGGGGTAGGTGAATCCCTGCGAAGCCGATTGAAGCGCCAGCGGAACGAAAAAGCGGGTCATGGTCCCGGTGGATAGGGGGGATTGATTGTCCATCTCAGACGCTAGTCGAAGTGGCGGCCCGGGTTGAATGCACAGAACACGTCGCAAAATCGGTGCCGGCTCGGCTACGGCAATGGTGCCCGGTCGGTCAACGGTGATTTGCAGAAGGCCTTAATTGGCCGTCTAAGAGTGCAGTGGTGTTATCGACCGGGAACGATAATGCGTGATTGTTCTTTTCCGGTGGGGGTAATGATCTGTGATTGCTCTTTTTGCCGCATCTTCTGCACCTCATCCGCCAGTTTCTCAACCGCCGCCTGCATGGCTTCCGGAAATCGTTTGATCGCCTGCTGAAGTTGTTTGGCTGGAATCATGGCCTGCACCGGCAGTGGACCGGCGGCCGTCATGAGGTTGGTCTCGCCCACGAAGATGGTTTTGCGGGTTTTGTCGACCGAGCCGTCGCTGGTTACCGGGGTAAGCCGCCGAATGCTGGCCACCTTAAGATCGGTAAACGTTTCTTCCAAGTAGAGGTTTTGCCGGTCGACCGTAAAGTCGATCGTCTGGGTTCTTTCTTCCGCCATTTTCGTTGCCGCTCCTTTAGTGCTCTTATCAATTAAATTATATGTGTTTTGCGGACAAAAATTTTTAGAATATCAGGAAACATTTATTAGTCACGGATCTACAGAGATTAAAAATAAATCCAAATTTTTCAAAATATTTGGTTCCGGCTTGGCCGGGTTGGGATTCGCGAAAAAATGCGCACTTTCGGATTGGAAACCAATTTGTGCCACCGGTGAGTCCGCGGATGGTCACGCGTCATTATAAATAATTATTTCTTGCCGCGGCCCTATGACAATGACCGGCACGGTAACAGATCGGGGCCGATTAGGCAATCGGGATCATCGAAAAGGTCCAAACCGGTATCGGTGTGAACGCATCGGCGTCACCTGTCAAAGCCTCTGTTGTTGCTTCAAACCTCAAACGTTGCTAATGTCAGGTTTCTAATATGTCAACCCGGATCACACGTCCGCTTTCAGGAGTGATATTATAAACCATGGGGTATGCCGCCAGAATTACCGGGATCGGGTCCGCGTTTCCGGAAAAACATTTAAGCAACGAAGAACTTATCCGGATGCTGGCCCATCACGGCATCGAGACCAATGACCAGTGGATCTGGGATAGAACCGGCATCCGGGAACGCCGAATCGCAAACGTCGAAAACGAGGCCGAAACCAACTCTTCCCTCGGCGCACGGGCGGCCCGCAAAGCGCTCAAAATGGCGGGCCGCAAAGCCGAGGACATCGAACAGATCATCTATGCCACCTGTTCGCCGGACACACTGCTCCCCTCTACGGCCTGCTGGCTCCAGAAAAAAATCGGGGCGAGCAATGCCTGGGCAATGGATATCAATGCCGCCTGCTCCGGGTTCATATACGGGCTCGTGACGGCCCAGCAGTTCATCCTGTCCGGGCAGGCGCGAACCATTCTCGTGGTCGGCGGCGAAGTCCTGTCACAGATAACAAACTGGTCGGATCGCTCTTCGTGCATCCTCTTTGGAGATGGGGCCGGCGCCGTCATCGTCGAGCGCGTTCCGGCCGGAAGCCGGCAGCGCATCCTGTCCAGCCACCTGACCTCGAAGGGCAGTTTAAGCAAGCTTTTTTACGTTCCGGCCGGCGGATCCAACCTCGAGGTAACCCCCGAACGCTACGCTCAGAACCTCCATAAGATGCGCATGAACGGCCGCGAAATTTTCAAAGTGGCGGTGCGGACCCTGACCGAGTGCGCCCTGCGCACACTTGAAAAACGGCGTCTGCCGATCGTGCGCCTCGACTGGTTCGTCCCGCACCAGGCCAACCTGAGGATTATCGAAGCGGTGGCCAACCGTCTCGCTTTCCCGATGGATCGCGTGCTGGTCAATCTCGACCGCTACGGCAACACCTCGGCGGCTACCATCCCGTCGGCGTTGGACGAAGCCGTGCGGGACGGCCGCATCAGAGAAGGTCAAACGATTCTGCTCGACGCTTTCGGCGCCGGACTGACGGCCGGTGCAGTGCTGTTGCGCTGGTAACTTACCGCTTAATCCTCAATACGCGATCCGTTCAACGGCAGTACTCATAAAACCGGGACCGCTTGCCGGATTGCGGGAAACGCCGATGCACAGAACCGATAGAGGACGCCAGACGGCCCGGCTCGTCGGCGATCACCGCAAAAACTATAGCGGAGGTGCCATGCAACCCAAATCCAATAAAAAGCGGGTGTTCCCAACCGCAAGGGAAGACGCCCATGCCGCCAAACTGCATGTCGACTCACCCCAGTGCCGGTCCGCATCCTACCGCCTGGCTTACCTCGACGATGAGCTCATGCTGCGTGACGAGTTGCGACCGGTGCGCCTGCAGCTCGAACTGCTCAAGGCCGAGCTGATTCAACATGAAATGGGAATCGAGTCCACGGTCGTCATCTTCGGCAGCGGGCGGATTCCGGATCCGGAGAACGCCACGGCCGAACTGGTAGCCGTAAAAGCCCGCATGAAAGGCCACAAAAACGACCCCGATATAAAGAAGGCGCTGCGCCGGGCCCAACGCGATCTGAAAAGGAGCCGCTACTACGAGGAGGCCCGCCGGCTGGCAGGACTGATTTCCATCAATTCACCCCGCGACCGCCTTGTGGTTGTCACCGGTGGTGGTCCGGGGATCATGGAAGCCGCTAATCGCGGCGCCCACGAATCCGGTTGCCAGAGTATCGGTCTGAACATCGTACTGCCTTTCGAACAGGCGCCCAACATCTTCATCACACCTGAATTGAGTTTCCAGTTTCACTACTTTGCCATCCGCAAAATGCATTTCCTGTTGCGGGCCAAGAGTCTGGTGGCCTTCCCGGGTGGTTACGGCACGTTGGATGAGCTGTTCGAAACCCTGACACTGATTCAAACGGGCAAGATCAAACCGATTCCGGTGCTCCTGTTCGGACGGTCTTTCTGGGAGAAGATCATCAACTTTAAAGCTCTAGTCGATGAAGGCAACATCAGCCCCAAAGATATCGATATTTTCACCTATGTCGAGACTGCGAAAGAGGCTTGGGAAATCATTTCCCAAGCCGACGGCCGGGTATGATTTACTGCATTTTGGGTTCCTTTCGGCAATGAGGATCATGGAAAGGCCATGATCCATCCGCGTAAGCTTGGGGCCATGCAGCGTCCTTTTCGCGCGCTGCGGTGGCAACTCCGCCGTCCGTAAAAAAAATCAGCGCGGAATCAAGTCGGAAAACGCAATGAAATATACTGCTTACAGTTTGCTCAGCATCGCCCTACGGATCGTCTAAACCCCACCCCTTGTATTTCCCGTCGGCAAACTTATTGTATTTAAAGTTCACGATGAGCCGATCACCGGTCTTGGGTGACCTCTGGACATTCAAAACCCAGCGGCGTCCCCAACATTCAATTTTAAAATAGCGCCAATTGGAGGCAAACAATGGGAAAACGTGTCGTGATCGACAAAGATGAATGCACCGGATGTGAAAGTTGTGTGGAACTCTGCGAGGAGGTTTTCGCCTTTAACGAAGATGAAGAAAAAGCCGAGGTCATCATGCCTGAAGGCGGACCGGAGGACTGCATCGAGGAGGCCATCGAATCCTGCCCAGTCGAGTGCATCAGCTGGGAAGAGGATTGACGGCGTGTCGAAAAAATGCCGATAACCCGAACAAATATGATGATCGAGTCGTACGTCACAGGCCGCAGCATGCGGGTGGCCGGAAAGACATACACCACCGATCTCAAAATTATCGGCGATGCGGTCAAGGACAATTGGTGGCGAAGGGAGGGCCATCGGCTGTTGTCGGACGATATTGTAGATATCCTGGAAAGCAGGCCGGACGTTCTGGTGGTCGGAACCGGTTATGCCGGTAACTTAGACATTCCGGCCAACCTCCGCAGAGACATCGCTGAACTTGGCGTCCGGCTTCTTTCCGAACGCACCGCTGAAGCCGTCGAATTTTTCAATCGACACCGGGCCCAAAATGAAAACGTCGCCGGTGCGTTTCATCTCACGTGCTAATCTTCATAATTGCCGCAATAATCAAAGAGATCCGCGCCATTTTCCAAAATTTTCTTGAGTTTCTGCAAATCGTTTCTAACCTGGTGGCGCGCCTTGCGCTTGACCACGAAGCCAAGCATTTTTAAATTTTTTAGTTCGATGTTGCTGCGGGTGAGAAACCGCGTCCCGCCGTGAACCGCTTCGAAAATGAAACGGCTTTCACCGGCAACCGGTCCTGCGGTGAAACAATAGGTGCAGATCTCGTTCGGAACGTACTCTGAAATGATTCCCTCGGAATCGAAAAATTGGCCCATGAAACGGTTTACCAACCGGTAGGTCGCGCCTTGCCCGAAAGGGCCTTCTGACGTCTGTTCGGACAGAATGACGTCAGTTTGCCAGCGCATATTGTTCTCGAGGTTCGTGGCAAACGCGAAGACTTTCCCGACCGGCTGGTTTATGATGACGCTGTCTTCTATATCAATCATTCAAGATCCCTTCTAAGCACAGGGTCCTTACTTTTCTGTGATATATTAATTTCAATAGGCGTCAATTTCAATGCCCGCCCGGTCGGTCTTCTGTTTTTTTCCTATTCTTCCATATTAAATTCAGCGACTTCGGGCGGGTTGACAATCGCGTAATGAAACCCATTTTATGGCCCGAAAATTAAAAATATCGGTTGGCGGACCTTTAACAAAATTCAACTGAACACCAGAAAAAGGAGTGAAAATGGCCGGTAAAAAAGAAACCCATCAGTTCAAAACCGAAGTGCAGCAGTTGCTCAATCTCATCATCAACTCCCTTTATTCCAACCAAGAAATATTTTTACGGGAATTGATATCGAATACCTCTGATGCGATCGACCGGCTGAGATTCAAAGCCCAGCTGGAACCGGACATCCTTGGTGAGGACACCGAGTTTAAAATTAAGATCACCGCCGACGGCATCAAGAACACGCTGACGGTTTCCGATAACGGCATCGGAATGACTTACGACGAAACCATGGAAAATATCGGCACCATAGCCAAGAGCGGGACTGCGGGTTTCATGGAGGCCATGGCCCACCTCAATGATAAGAACGTGGTGTCCCCTGAGCTAATCGGCCAGTTTGGCGTCGGATTTTACAGCGCTTTCATCGTCGCAGAGAGGGTGACCCTGATCTCCCGCGCCGCCGGGTCGGAAACCGCTACACGCTGGTCTTCAACCGGTGACGGCACCTACACCATCGAGGAAGCAGCCAGGGACACCCGCGGTACGACGGTGATCCTGGATCTGAAAAAAAAGACAAAGGATGAACCCGATTTCTCCGACGAATTGACCATTCGTCAAATCGTCAAACGCCACTCCGATTTCGTGAACTATCCGGTCGTGATGGACGTGGAACGGGATGAACCGATTCCGGAAAACGAACTGCTAAAGGACGAGGCGGGCAAAACGATCGGCAAGAGCAGCCGCAAGGTGATGCGCGAAGAAACCCTGAATTCCATGAAGGCCATCTGGACCAAAGACAAGAAAGATGTCAGCGCGGATGAGTACGAGGAGTTCTACAAGCACATCAGCCACGACTGGAATGCCCCTTTGACTCACCTGCACCTTAAGTTCGAGGGCACCACCGAGTACGACGCCCTGCTATATATTCCGAGCCAGGCCCCCTTCGATCTTTTCAATCCGGACATGAAGCACGGCGTCCACCTATACTGCAAACGTATTTTCATAATGGAGAACTGCCGTGAACTGGTTCCCGAGTATTTTCGTTTCATTCGGGGCGTAGTGGATGCCCCGGATTTGAATCTCAACATCAGTCGCGAAATTTTACAGCAGGACCGCCTGGTCAGAAATATCCGCAGAAACCTGGTCAAAAAAATTTTCGAACATCTTGAAACGATGGAAACCGAAACCTATGCGACTTTCTGGAATCATTTCGGGCAGGTGCTTAAATCGGGCATCTACACCGATACGGAGAACCGCAAAAAGATCGCCGATTTGGCCCGCTACCGGACCACCCGGTCCGACGACAAATTGATTTCCTTAAAAGATTACGTCGCCCGCATGCAACCGGATCAAAAGGAAATTTACTTCCTGACCGGAGACGACCTGACGGCCCTGATTGACAGCCCCCTGCTCGAAAGGCTGAAAGAAAAGGGTTACGAAGTGTTGCTGATGAGCGACCCTGTAGACGAATGGGTGGTTCAGGCACTCGATCAGTACGAAGGCAAGCCTCTCAAAAGCGCGGAAAAAGGTGACATCGACTTGCCGCAGGTCGACACTGAAAAACAAAATGCCTATGCACCACTATTCGGTTTCATCAAATCGAAACTGCAAGACAAGGTCAAAGACGTCAAGCCCTCCACCCGTCTCAAGGATTCATTGGCCTGTCTTTCCGGTGACAGCCACGACCCGAGTGCCTACATGGAAAAACTCCTCAAGGCCGCGGGCCGCCAGCCGCCGCAATCCAAGCGGGTACTCGAATTGAACCCCGACCACCCGGCCATTGATTACTTCAGGAAATTGTACGAGAAGGACCGGAACCTCCCGGCCTTGACGGATTACAGCGAACTGCTGCTGGACATGGCCGTGATCGGCGAGGGCGGCAAACCGGAGAATCCGGCCCGCTTTTCCAAACTCGTGGGGGAACTGATGGCAGAGGCCCTTAAATAATAAAATCCTCCGTGGCGACTGGAATCATCACGGAGGATTTTATTGGTTGTTGGGTCGCCTAATCGGTGGCGTATTTGAAGGAGAGCTTGACCCGGGCTCGATACGCGGTCACCTTGCCGTTTTCTACCTTCATGTCCAGTTTGAGGATTTCGGCAACACGCAAATCCCGGAGACTTTTCGAAGCGGTTTCCACCGCGTTCTTAGCAGCATCTTCCCAGGAAGTGTTGCTGCTGCCAACCAAATCGATAAATTTGTAGACACTGTCGGCCATCTTGTCCTCCTTTCGCTTTTGGATCGGGTTTCTGGGTGATTGCCGCCGGTTGCATTGCGCCATTACACCGAAACGCCGACGGCAATTCCGTACTTATTCAATTTCTAATCAAGGAAGAGCTGAAAGTCAAGCTGCAAAACTTTCTATACCTTGGACATCCAGTCGAATTGAGGCGGCAAGGACACAACTCTTGACAGAGATTAAATGAATCATTCTCACTTGCAAGACGAGCGAATCCAACATATTAAGCTCCATTACTTCACACACGGGAAAGATAGGGCTCACCGATGACCACCCCTCACGAAACTTATTGTAAAAAACAAGAACACCGTCTGGATGTCGGGGCCATTGCCGCCGGCATCGCCGCGGTTCAGGAGACGGACGGCGAAATTCCGTGGTGTACCGGTCACAAGACCGACCCCTGGGACATGGTGGAAGCGGCCATGGGGTTGAGCATCGGGGGGTACCCGGCCGCTGCAGAACGGGCCTACCGGTGGTTGATCCGCTGTCAAAACCCGGATGGCAGCTGGTATACGTCCTACCGCAACGGCGTGCCGGAGGACACCACCCGGGATGCGAATTTATCGGCCTATATCGCCGTCGGCATTTATCAACACTACCTCATCACCGGCGACCGGTCATTTCTGGAGCGGGCATGGCTCGGTGTGCGTTCGGCCATCGATTTCGCGCTTGGCCTGCAGTCCCCCCACGGAGAAATCTACTGGGCCATCAGCCCGGAGGGAAACGTCGACCGAATGGCGCTCTTGACCGGTTCGAGTTCAATCTGCATGAGTATCCGCTGCGCCCTGGCCGTCGCGCGCCAACTCGGCTGTCGGCAGGACGCCTGGGAAAAGGGGCTTGCCCGTTTAATGCGCGCAATTTCCGAAAAGCCCCAGCGGTTCAACATGGCCAAGTCTCGATACGCCATGGACTGGTATTATCCGGTCTTGTGCGGTGTGTTCGGCGGGCAGAGGGCCCGTAAGCGGATCGATCATCTCTGGAAAAAGTTCGTCATAGAAGGCCAGGGCGTGCGATGTGTGTCCGATCGGCCGTGGATCACGATAGCCGAAACCGCCGAGCTTTCTCTGGCCCTCTCGGCAGCCGGACGCCGTCCACTGGCCCAAATCGTGTTCAGCTGGATCGCCGACAAACATTACGAGGATGGTATGTATTGGGCCGGTTTCACCTTTCCGGATATGACCGTTTGGCCGGAGGATCGCCTCACCTGGACCAGCGCCGTGGTTTTGATGGCGGCCGACGCCCTCTATAACCTGACGCCCGCCAGCCGGCTTTTTTCGCATGTTTTCTGGGGTAAGCAAGCGCAGACCGCACCGGAACCATAGACGGGAGAATGCCGTGACCCGTGACCACCGCCCGTATTTCATCAAGAAAGGCTACCTTAATTTCCAGGACTTCTACACCCGCCGGTATATACGCCCACGGCTGGACGCCCTCGGGCGAGGGCCTCATTTCATCAAGCCCTGGCACGTTGAAATCTTTGGTGCCCCGGTAAAGATAGGAAACTACGCCACCGTGATCGCCGCACCAGACAGCAAGATCAGGCTGGCGGTCTGGCCGCATGCACCCGGCAGCGGCAGCATTACCATCGGCGACCATTGCCTGATCTGCCCGGGAGTCCGCATCGGTTCGGCCAAGAAGATCGTTATCGAAGACAACTGCATGCTTGCCGGCCGGGTTTACGTCACCGACTGCGACTGGCACGGTCTGTATGACCGCCTGGCCATGGGCCGATCGGAAACGGTGCGGATCGGCCCCAATGCCTGGATCGGAGACAGTGCTATCGTCTGCAAGGGCGTCAATGTTGGAGAAAACAGTGTCGTCGGTGCCGGAGCGGTGGTCGTCGACGATGTTCCGTCCAACACCGTAGCGGCCGGCAATCCGGCTCGCGTCGTCAAGGAACTCGATCCACGGCGACCCATTACAACCCGAGCGCAATGGTTCGCCGATCCGCAGGACCTGTTCGAGCGGATTGATCGTCTCGACCGGGCCAATCTGAGCCAAAACAGTCTGCTGAACTGGATCAGACACCTTCTCTTCCCATCCTAGTGATTTATTACCGGCTTATCCCCATTCCCAAGGCTGCCCGCACCAAACCGGATGCCGCCCCAGAACAGCGCGCCTCCAGCAACCGCTATTCCGGCGCTCATCATGAACAGCGCCGCTGATCCGATCCGCTCGTACAGGAAACCGTTGAGGAAAAAGCCGACCATCAATCCCAGACCGTATTGCACGGCGTTGTTGACGGCCTGGCCGACAGTTTTAGCCTGCTTCGGTGCCAAACGATCGATGCAGAGAATGCTGGCGATGTGAAACGTACCGTAGGTGACGGCGTGCAGGGCTTGTGCTGACAGGATCAGAGCCGGTGCGCGGGCGAAATAGAGCACGATCCAGCGGATGGCGGCCACGACAAAGGAGAAAACCAGCACTTTTTCCAGGGCGTACCGTTTGAATATGACCTCGGATTTGACCATGACGAGGATTTCCGCAAGCGACGCCACGGCCCAGGCAAGACCGATGAAAGTGCGAGAATAGCCGAGGTTTTCGAGGTGAATCGAAAAGAAACCGTAATAAGCACCGTGGCTCACCAACATGAGGAACCCGCTCGACAAAAAAAGAATCACGCGCCGGTTCAGCAGGCTGCCAAGCGAGGGGGGCCGAAAAGGTAGCCGGTCGGATGTGGAACCGGGCATCAACAAGGCTCCGGCAGCCTGAAACAGCGAGCCGACCAGAATGAGCACCACTGTCAACCGGATCGGAAAAAGGTCGATGGCCCGTCCCAGTCCGATAACCACCAGAATGAAGCCGATCGAGCCCCAGACCCTGACCGTCCCGTAGGTCTCCTTCCGGTGTGCCAGCTGGTCCATGGTGAAGGCCTCCAGAAAGGAGATGATCGGAGCGTAAAACGCGACGTAGGCAACGGTGATCATCAACATCAGCCAAAAGTCAGCGGTAAAAAGGAAAAAAGTCCAAATCAGGGTACCGCCGGCACTGCAAAGAATATAGATCGTCCAACGCCGCTGATATCGATCGGCGAGAAGACCCCAGGCAAGCGAGAAAATGACCATGACCACCGATCTGACGGCCGACAGAGTACCGATCTGAACGCCGTTGAAACCGAGGTGATAACAATACAGGTTGAAATAGGGAAGATAGATACCGAGTACACCGAAGTACAGGAAATACTGGAAACGAATGGCCAGGAGGGGACGTCTGGAGGTCATAATTGCCAATCGGATCTCGCCTTTTATCGATCCAGACGAAGTCTATGCCAGCTCACACAAAGGCCGATTGATAGCGCGGCAGAATCGACATTGATCGAAAACAGCGAGGGGCGACGTGCGTTGTGCGGGTCTGCCGCCGGATCGATTTTCTAACGAAACACCGGTCATCGAACCGCTGAGCCCCTTTATCTACGTCATTTCCGGTTAAATCGCAAACTGAAACTGAAAAATGAAATGAAAGAATGAAGCAAACCCCAAATTGGGGCTCTCGCAAAGGCAGGGAAAATTATGGAATGACATCCGTGCAGAGCAATCAGTCGACGTTCACATTGATCTGCTTGGGTTTTTCTTCTTCCGGTTTCGGCACCTCGATTTCCAGGACACCATCTTTGAACCGGGCCTTTATCTTGTCGGGGTTTACCGTATACTGCAGGTTGAAGGACCGGCTGAACGATCCGTAAGTCCTTTCTCTGCGGTAATACTTTTCCTCTTTGATCTCGGATTCGGCTTTGCGCTCTCCCTTGATGGTCAATACGTTGTCTTTGACCTCAACCGATACATCCTCTTTTTTGATTCCCGGCAATTCGGCCTTCAGAACCACGGCGGTCTCACGTTCGTAGATATCCACGGCCGGACGCCAGACGCCCGGACTCAGGTCTTCTTCCCGCTCTCTCGCCCTCGGGAAGGCATCTTCGAAGAGTCTGTTGATGCGTTCCTGCAATGTGGTCACCTCTCTGAAAGGATCCCATTTGACAAGAGCCATTGTTTCTTCCTTCCGTTTTGATGGGATTAGAGTTTGAAAAAATATTAATCATAGCAGGTCTTCTGTCAAGCGATGGCGGCCATCGCGCACTCGTCCAACAGTACACGCATACCCCGGCTTTTCAAGTCTCCGCCAAGACCGGAGCACAGTCGGAATGCTCTGCAGCAGCGGTTCTTGGTGAACCTATACATGGAGCCGGGTGACCGGATTTTAACGGGATTAAAATCCGGTTACCCGGCGTAGTCCATTGAATTTTGACTTTCACCGAGAATTTCTGACGCTGCAGCGGGTCCCTTTACAAACCTGTGTTTCAGTGTTAGGTTTTTAATTAGGCTTATATGGACCGATGGGATCCAAGGTACCATTGAAGAAGGAGTTCAGGAAAAGTGGACTACATCAAAATCCGATTCGGAAACGATTTTGACCAGATTGCGTCCCATATAGAAAGAAGCTTCGAGGATATGTTTCGGCCTGTAAAGCCGATGTTCGCCTCCTCGGAGTGCAACTGGACGCCTCAGATGGACATCTATGAAACGCCTGAAGAGATCATTGTTCTGGCCGAGGTGGCAGGTGTGGAAAAAGACAACCTCGATGTCGAGATCAACAGTCGGGCCATCCATATACAGGGCCGCCGCAATCCGATGCCGCGGACCGAAAAAGCCACCTACAGGCTGGCCGAAATTCAATACGGACGCTTCGAACGGATACTTTACCTCCCGGTCCCCATCGATACCGAAGTGATTTCATCTTCCTACAACAATGGCTTTCTGCAAATTCGCCTGGTAAAACTGATGCGGGACACAACCCACACAATACCGATTGAAGAGGGTTGATAAATTTCAGAAAAACGGATATTTAAATACAAAGTAGTTTGATTCGGGTGTCGATTGCCTCATGCGTTGCCCCTTTCGTCTGCAAACACCGATTTGATTCGATACCGGCGGATGCATCAAAGCGACTTTACACAACGAAGAACCGTAAACCGCCTTTTTGGCGTCGGACTGTGTCTCGTCGCGATCCTGTTCTTTTTCTCCAGTTGCACGAGCGTCGCACCGCGCCCGCGGGCCGGAACCACGGCGCCGCAGCCCAAACAGTCCAAGCCGTATCAGATCGATGGGGTGTGGTATTACCCGCAAGCCGACGCCGACGGTTTCCGCCAATCCGGCTTGGCCTCATGGTATGGGGACCCTTTTCACGGCCGCAAGACCGCCAACGGCGAAACCTACAACATGCACGGGATATCGGCCGCCCACAAGACCCTGCCGTTTAATACCGTTGTCAACGTACGCAACCTTGACAACGGCCGAGATATTCGAGTCCGTATAAACGATCGCGGCCCATTTGTCCGCAACCGGGTCATCGACCTGTCCTACGGGGCTGCCAGACAAATCGGTCTTGTGGGTCCCGGGACGGCCCGGGTCGAACTCATCGCACTCGGAGCCGTCACCGATGCCAACGAATCGGTGACGGCGAACCGAACCTATGCGCCCGTTGACTACAATTCGGGAAAGTTCACCTTCCAAGTCGGCGCTTTCCGCGACCGCGGCAACGCCGAAAGGCTTAAGCTAAAATTAGGGAGCGCCTACAAGAACGCCCACATTTGCACTTTCGATGCCGGTGACGGTCTTTACTATCGCGTTCGTGTCGGCGAATTCGCCAGCCTGGAGGAAGCCCGCAAAGGCGAAGAAATTCTGCTCCGGGACGGATACCCCGCGTTGGTGGTGGCTGAATAGTCCCTGCAACCCGTTGAAGGATCTCGGGAGACAATTCAGGGTATGCGCTGGAAAATCGGCGCATCCGATTAAGCCGCAACCAATGCGGTAGAGAAACTTTCAGCCATTGAAACCCCCAAATGCAAATGATAAGGTCGTTTTCCTCGACCGCGACGGGGTCATCAACCGTGACTCCCCGGCTTACATCAAGAGCTGGGCAGAATTCGATTTTCTACCGGGGAGTCTAGTGGCCCTGCGGCGCCTGACGGCCGCCGGATTCACCCTTATCATCCTCTCCAACCAATCGGCGGTCAACCGTGGCGTGCTGAGTCTGGAAACCCTGCTGGACATACACCGGAGACTGCAAGCCGACGTCGCCGCGGCGGGCGGGTGCATCACGGACATTTTTTTCTGCCCGCACCGGCCGGAAGAAGGGTGCGCCTGCCGTAAACCGCTGACGGGTCTGCTCCGACAAGCGTGCCGCCAACACGGGATCGACCCGTCCCAAACCATCATGATCGGCGACAGCGTCAAGGACATCGAATGCGCCCACAATGCCGGCTGCAGACAGGCGCTGCTGGTCAAAACCGGCAACGGCCTCAGCGCCGCCGCGGCGCTCGAACGAAGGGGCATACCGGTCGCATATGTGGCCGAAGATCTCCGCGATGCGGCGGATTGGATTCTGAACGGGATTCCCTGACACCGTTCCCGGTATATACGACCCATAGGCGTTTCTAAACTTTGGACGATTCCATGACCTGTCGCAGCGCTTCTCAACCGGTCACTCTTGAGGGGCACATCGAAAAAATTTCCTTTTACAACCGGGAAAACCAGTTCACGATCGCGCGGTTCCAGGTCACCGGCACCGATAACCTGGTCACCGTTCTCGGCCTCCTGCCCCACCCCCATCCAGGGTCCGCGCTGCGCATCACCGGCACCTGGGAAACCCACGCCCGTTACGGTCAACAGCTTCGCATCATCAACGCGGAAATGGTACTGCCGGCAACCATCGACGGTATCCGTCAGTACCTGGCCTCCGGATTCGTCAAGGGCGTCGGTGCCCGCACCATCGCTCGTCTGGTCAATCATTTCCAGGGAGAAACCCTTGCGGTAATTGAAAACGCGCCTGCCCGACTGAGTGAGGTCAAGGGTATCGGCAGCCAAACCGCGCAGCGAATCTCCGAGGCCTGGAGGACCGAGCATGCCCTGCGAAGTCTGGTCCGGTTCCTTCAGGAAAACAGTGTCAATACACTCTATGCCGGCCGAATCTTTGCAGCCTACGGGGCCGAATCAATTTCGGTCCTTCAAAACGAGCCTTTGCGCCTGGCCCACGACTTTCCGCGAATCGGCTTCACCATTGCAGACGCCGTCATGCAGCATTCCGGAGTGCCATTCGACGACCCCCGCCGCGTTCAGGCCTGCATCCTGCACCTGCTGAGCGAAAGTCTCGATGAGGGCAACACCTTCGTTCCGGCGGCCGACCTTGCGGAACGTTGCCGACTTGTCTTTAAAATCGACGAGGATCCGATCGCCACCGCCTGCCGCAACCTGGCGGAAGCAGACGAAGTGGTCATAGAGGACCGGTCGGTCGATCCACCGCAGCAGGCCGTTTATCTAGCGGCACTCCACCGCGCCGAGAGCACCATCGCCGCCCGCATCAAGGCCCTGCTCTCATTCCCGGTCCGCCCGCCCCAATTGGACCGGGACCGCATCGCCGCACACGTTCTCGCGCGGCTGGCCATCGCGCTCTCTTCAGAGCAGACGGCTGTTATCGCCAATATTTTCGCCTTTCGGGTAGCCATCGTCACCGGTGGCCCCGGCACCGGCAAAACCACACTGATCCGCTCGATCACCGCCGTCTTTGAATCTCTCGGGAAACAGATCGTTCTGGCGGCACCCACAGGAAGGGCTGCCCGGCGGCTCGCACAGGTCACC
>JAQAZR010000049.1:0-9273 GCA_032127235.1 Deltaproteobacteria bacterium | reverse complement strand
GGCCTTGATCTGCTGTTTGAAATAATCGAGCGAAATATAGGACCAAACATCCCGCGCCAGATCGATCAAGATGGTGTTGATCCGTTTCAGGTTGTCACAGAAGGCCGCCAGATTGTCGTAGTGCTCGATCTGGGTCGTGTTACGGGACCGCACCAATCCCAACCGTTCCCGCAACAATCGGTCGGCAAAGGCAAACCAGTCGACTTCCGGATAGGCCACGGCGTGGGCGTTGAAATTGCCTGTCGCCCCCCCGAACTTGGCGGTAAACGGCACCGCATCGAGGAGGTCCAGCTGGCGCTTCAAACGCTCCACAAACACGTAGATCTCTTTGCCGGTGCGCGTGGGGGATGCCGGCTGACCGTGGGTGCGTGCAAGCATCGGGATGTCTTTCCAGCGTCGGGCCTTGTCTGTTAGAGCGTCGATCACTTCAGTGAGGACCGGTTTGACGACATCCAGCCAGCCCTTTTTCATCACATAGGGTAAGGCGGTGTTGTTGATATCCTGGGAGGTCAGCCCGAAATGGATGAACTCCTTGAATGGTGTGAGGTGGAGCTGATCGAACCTTTCCTTCAGAAAATACTCGACCGCCTTGACGTCGTGGTTGGTTGTTTTTTCGATATCTTTAACCCGCCGGGCATCCGATGGGGAAAACTCGGTATAAATTTGGCGCAGCGCCGTCGCCAGCGTGCCGTTAAACGACGTCAGCTGCGGCAGAGGCAATTCACAGAGAGCTAAAAAATACTCCACCTCGACCATGAGGCGATATTTGATCAGCGCCGCTTCCGAAAAAAAGGCGCTCAACCTTTCGGTGCTCTTGCGGTAGCGTCCGTCAACCGGCGAGATCGCGGTAAGGGGCGTGAGCGTCGATGCCATTGAATTACCTCTCCGTCGTCCAGGGGGGTGCGGCAAGAATCAAATGGGCAATATTGCGCCTGATTCGAGTCAAAGGCTAAAAAAACAAAACGCAGCGGTCATCCTTAAACCACTGCGCTCTGTTGAACCGAATCCAGGGCCGGATGGTTTTCCCCGAAAAAAAAGAAAACCACAGCGTAAAAAGCTATTTTGTCGAATCAGAAGTCGAGCCGCTTTTCTTGGAAGCGTAACCGTCGGCATACCACCCGCCGCCTTTGAGCTCAAAAGAACACGCCGAAATAATTTTCCTGGCCTTTTTACCACACTTGGGGCAGGTTATCGAACGGGTGTCCATCTTCGTCAGCTCCTCTGTTACCTCACCGCAGGTGCATTCAAATTCATATACCGGCATGCTCGTCACCTCCTCGTACAATAACGCACGGTCAACCGTTTTTGCCATCCTAAACAGATTAATTTTAGCCACAATTTGAGAAAAGTCAAGCTGAAATGGGTGCAACCAACCGTTTGAAACAGTGGAAAGTCGTCCCAACGCGGGCAGTGCTTTCATTGTATGGCAGCCTTTGGGGAGATGACGAAACGGCCATGTCGCGGTCAGGTTCCGGTAACCTTCAGATGCTGTTTTCCTCTAAGGAATATTGTCACAGACCGCTGCCGCTGGGGTTGCCAGAACAAAATTGCGCTATATATTAGATTGGTTTTAAATTGACAGAATACAATAACGTCGCCCAAGCATCCCTTGCGGCTGCAAAATTGACTCTTCAGCTGCCGGACCCGTCGGCAGGGGGGGTATTTAACCAGGGAGGAACAGTATGAGTTGGTCAAGAATAAGGTCTACAAGCGTCGGAGTTTTCTTTTTTTTCGTCATGTCCGCGTTCCTGGCAGGGATCCACACGCCTGAGGTTGCAGCCGCAGATGCCCCTCAAATGGTGCCCGAAAATTTCAGCCATTTAGCAGAAGTAGCCAAACCGGCCGTGGTCAACATCAGAACCGAGAAAACAGTCCAGGGGGGCGGTAAGGTTTTTAGGCACTTTTTCGGCAGCCCCTTCGGTGGTCGCGAACGCGATCCGTTTCGGGATTTTTTCGGGCCTTCCGAGGAAGGTCCCTTGAAGGAGTTCAAGCAGCGCAGCCTCGGATCGGGCTTCATTATCGACAAGGAAGGTTACATCGTCACCAACAACCACGTCGTCGAGGGAGCCGATCAGATCAAGGTTCGGTTGGCAAATGAAAAAGAGTACGAGGCCACAGTCGTGGGCCGCGACCCAAAAACCGATCTGGCTCTGATAAAAATCGAGGGCGCCAAAGACCTGGTTCCCCTGCCAATGGGAAATTCCGACGCCCAGGAAGTTGGCACTTGGGTTGTAGCCATCGGCAGCCCTTTCGGACTGGAGCAGACGGTCACGGCCGGTATTGTCAGCGCCAAGGGGCGCATCATCGGCTCCGGACCTTATGACGATTTCGTGCAGACCGATGCTTCCATAAACCCGGGCAACAGCGGCGGACCGCTGATCAATATGAACGGCGAGGTGATCGGTATCAACACGGCTATCGTAGCCAGCGGCCAAGGCATCGGGTTTGCCATCCCGATCAACATGGCCAAGGATATCATCTCCCAGCTGAAGAGCAAAGGCGAGGTGACCCGCGGCTGGATGGGCGTCGGCATTCAGGACCTGACACCCGAACTTGCCGAGTACTACAAAGTCAAAGGCGAAACCGGTGTGCTGGTTACCCAGATTTTTGAAGGCGATCCGGCGGATAAGGCCGGAATCAAGACCAATGACATCATTACAGCCGTCAACGGTGAACCGGTCACCAGCAGCCGGGAGCTTTCGCGCCGGATTGCCGCTTTAGGAGTGGGGCAGAAGGCCGAAATCACCATCATGCGTGACGGCCGGGAAAAAACGGTCACGGTCGAAACCGCCAAACGCCAGGAAGAACAGACGCTGGCCAGTAAGGAGTCGGAAAGCGACGACAAGCTGGGGTTGAGCCTGCAGGCATTGGAGCCGGACATGGCCGCGCGGCTCGGATATGACGAGACCGAGAAAGGCGTTCTGGTGACCGGCGTGGAAAGTGGCAGCAAAGCTGACAAGGCCGGCGTACAGCAAGGCGATCTGGTCAAGGAAATCAACCGCAAGCCGGTTGCCGGAATGGAAGAATTCCGCAAGCAGTTGAACCAGGTCAAGAAAGGCGACCCGATCATGCTGTTGCTGAAGAGGGGTCAATCCGGTTTCGTCGTCGCCAAAATGACCCGCTGATCGAAGGGACGCCGGTCCAACCGGTAACAAACAGAGGACACCGTCATAAAAACCCCGCTGCAGTGCAGCGGGGTTTTTATTCGATGACCGGATCACCGAAAAGATCAATGCTTGTCAAACGATCCCTGAGCCGGGTGTAGCGTCGTTGGGGCTCGGAATTGCCAACAGCGATCGCAAGGGCCTTGCGGGTGCCGACCATCACCACCAGACGGCGCCCGCGGGTGACCGCCGTGTAGATCAGGTTGCGCTGCAGCAGAAGGAAGTGCTGGGTCGTCACCGGGATGATGACCGCCGGGTATTCGGATCCCTGGGATTTGTGGACCGAAATCGCATAGGCGAGGACAATTTCGTCGAGTTCCGAAAATGCGTATGTCACAGCTTGGTCTTCGAAACGGATGACGATCTCTTGGCCGCTCGGGTCGATGCGGCTGACCCGCCCAATATCCCCGTTGAAGACATCCTTATCGTAATTGTTTTTGATCTGCATGACCTTATCGTCTAGCCGCAGCTCGCGATCTCCCCGTCTGATCAGATCCCGGTTGGGGTTGAGCGTCTCCTGCAAACGCAGGTTCAGGTTGTCGGCACCGATCACGCCCCTATGCATGGGCGTGAGCACCTGGATGTCGTCGAACGGATCAAGGCCGAAGCGGCGCGGAATCCTCTCCTTTGCCAGCTCCAGAATGATGTCCAGAATCTTTTCGGGGTCGTCCTGCTGGATGAAATAAAAATCCGACAGCGCCGGGCCGACCGAAGAGTTTGGTGCCCACTCCGGCAGCAGGCCGCTGTTGATCCGGTGGGCATTCACCACAATGCGGCTGTGCCGGGCCTGGCGGAATATCTCACTCAACTCCACGACTGCGGTGATCCCCGAATCGATAATGTCCTTGAGAACGTTTCCGGCACCCACCGACGGCAGCTGATTGACGTCTCCGACCAGAACAAAGGTGGCGCCCTCCGGCACGGCCTTGAGCAGGTGAAACATCAGGACGGTGTCGATCATCGAGGCCTCGTCAATCACCAGCAGATCACACCGCAGAGGGTCGTTTTCGTCTCTCTGAAATCCGCCTTTGGCCAGGCTGAATTCCAGCAACCGGTGAACGGTGAAAGCCGCGTGTCCACAGGCCTCGCTCATGCGCTTGGCCGCCCGCCCGGTGGGCGCCGCCATCAGAACCCTGACACTCATCCGTGTGAAAATCTGTAGAACCGCATTGATGATGGTGGTCTTGCCGGTTCCCGGACCGCCCGTGATCACCAGCACCTTTTCCGTCAGTGCGGCTCTGACGGCACTGACCTGTTTTTCGGCCAGCCCGATAGCCAGCCGCTGCTGCACCCATGCCAAGGCATCTTCGACCCGGACTGGGCGCAGGCTCTTGGGTGCCGTCCGGAGAAATTTCAAGCGCTCGGCAAGACCGGTCTCGCACGCAAAGAAATGGGCCAGATAGACCGCCGACTCTTTCTGACCGGCGCTCCCCTTGTTTTTTTCGATACCCTCGACGACGATGCGCCGTTCGGTGGTCAACTTGTAAAGGGCCTTGTTTACGGTCTCATGGTCGATGTCCAGTACCTTGCAGCACTCGGCCACGAGGTGTTCCCGAGGAGCGTAAACGTGGCCTTCGCCGGACAATAGGTCGAGCACATAGAGGATCCCAGCCGCCACCCGCACCTCGGAATCCGACGGGAAACCGAGCTGCTGCGCGATGCGATCGGCTGTTTTGAAGCCGATGCCGAAGATGTCGGACGCCAATCGGTAGGGATTCTGTTTGACCACGGCGATCGACCGGTTGCCGTAGCGCTTGAAAATTTTAGTGGCGTACCCCGAACTCACGCCGTGGGACTGCAGAAAGATCATGACATCCCGTATTTCCTTCTGCTCGTCCCAGGCCGCTTTGACCATGGCGATGCGCTTTTTGCCGATCCCCTCGACTTCGGACAGGCGCTCGATGGCCCCTTCGATGATCTCCAGGGTGTCCCGGCCGAATTTTTTTACGATCCGACGGGCCATTACCGGTCCGAGGCCTTTGATCATGCCGGATCCAAGGTAAATTCGAATACCGTCGGCGGTGGCGGGGATGCTGCTTTGATACTGCTCGACCCGGAACTGTTCGCCGTACTTGGGATGGCGCTCCCATTCGCCGGTCATTCGGAGAACTTCACCGGGCGTCGGGGCCAAAAGGCCACCGACGACCGTGATCGAATCCCGCCGCCCCTCGATCTTTACCCGGGCGATCGTGTAGCCGGTTTCTTCGCTGGTGTAAGTGATGTGCTCTATCTGACCGACGAGATCGACTGGCATGGCTGTGTTGTCGGCGGCTATCCCCGACGGCGAAAACCCGCGCAAAGTTATTGCCAGTCGGGAACCTTGACCGGCTCTTCGTCGTCGTGGGGGAAAAAGGATTTGATGTCGATGACCGGTGAGCCGTCAAGGGCATCGATTTGATCGACCACAATGCTGTCGAGAGTGACCGCTCTGATGTGACATCGTGACAGGGCGACAGGATTCGGTCGGCGCGGCGAATGGGTCGCAAAAACGCCGGTCAGCGGATTGGCGGGATTTTTGCGCGGCTGAACCTGAAGGATGCCGCGCGCCTCAGGCGTGTCGTTGAGGTGCAGCCAATACAGCACGTTGATGTGTGAAAACTGCTCCAACCCCAGCAGTCCCGCCGTGTAGGGAGGATAGATCTCGATCCGAACCTCGTCGTCGGTGTTGTGGATCACGCCAATCGGATGAATTGTGAAGGCTTCGGCCATGATGACCTAATCTTCCTGCAGCTCCTTCAGGTTGCCGTAAAATTCGAGGACATCCGGATTGCTCAGGGCATCGCTGTTGAGCACCGGCTTGCCCTCGATCATTTTCTTCACCGCCAACTCCACCTTCTTCATGTTGAGGGTGTAGGGGACGGCCGGAACGCTGATGATTTTCTTCGGCACGTGGCGCGGCGAAGCGTTTTCGCGGATCATGCGCAGGATCTTGCTCCTGATGTCGTCGGTCAGCCGGCATCCCTGCGCCATTTTGACAAACAGGATGACCCGCACGTCATTTTTCCAGTTCTGCCCCACCACGACACTGTCCTCGACCTCTTCGATCTGCTCCACCAGGCGGTATATTTCAGCCGTGCCGATCCTCACCCCGCCGGGATTCAACGTGGCGTCCGACCGGCCGTAGATAGTGACCCCTCCGTGATCGTTGATCAGGATGAAGTCCCCGTGCCGCCACACATTGGGATACACGTCAAAATAGGCGTTGTGGTATTTGGTGCCGTCCGGATCGTCCCAGAAGTAGATCGGCATGGATGGAAACGGCTTCGAACACACCAGCTCACCCTGCTCGTCGATCACCGGACGGCCGTTTTCGTCGTAGGCCTCCACTTTCATGGCCAGCCCCCGGCACTGAAGCTCGCCGGCGTATACCGGGCCCATCGGGTTTCCCAGCGCAAAACAGCCGTTGAGATCCGTGCCACCCGAGATCGACGCCAGCTGCAAATCGGATTTGACCTCGGTGTAGATAAAATCGAACCCTTCGATCGAGAGCGGCGAACCGGTGGAAAGCAAGGCCCTGAGGGGCTTGAGGTCATACGCTTTTCCTGGTTTGACGCCGGCATTCTGCAGGGCCGCAATGTACCCGGCGCTGGTGCCGAAGACCGTGACCTTTTCGTTCTGGGCCATCTCCCACAGAGCACCGGGATGGGGGTGAAACGGGTTGCCGTCGAAGAGCACCACGGTGGCCCCAACGGCCAAAGAACTGGTCAGCCAATTCCACATCATCCAGCCGCAGGTGGTGAAGTAAAAAATTCGGTCTTCTCTCTTCAGGTCCGTGTGCAGCATCAGCTCCTTCAGATGATGGATCAAAATGCCGCCGGCGCACTGGACCATGCACTTGGGCAAACCGGTGGTGCCGGAAGAATACATGATGTACAACGGATGGTCGAAGGGCAGCTGTTCGAATTCGATGTCGAGATCGGTTTCCGGGGCGATGAAATCGCCGAACATCACCGCATTGGGCACGCCGCTGATATCCGGATTCTCCTGCGTGTAAGGTACCACGACGACTCTTTCGATGGACGGAAGCTGTTTCAGGATGGTGCCGATCCGCTCCAGCGAGTCGAGCTGTTTGCCTTTGAAGAAATACCCGTTGGCCGTGAAAAGCACCTTAGGCCGAATCTGTCCGAAGCGGTCGAGAACGCCCTTTATGCCGAAGTCCGGCGAGCAGGAAGACCAGACGGCGCCCATGCTCGTTGCCGCCAGCATGGCAATGATCGCATGGGGCATGTTGGGCATGAATCCCACGACCCGGTCGCCGGCTTGCACACCGGCCTGTTTGAGGGATTTGGCCAACCGCGACACCTCGCGATAGAGTTCGGCATAGGTCAGGTAGACGGCCGCCTGAGCCTCGCCCTTGAAGGCCAGGGCCAACCGGTCATCCCGATAGCGCAAGAGGTTCTCGGCGAAGTTGAGACGGGCCCCTGTAAACCATTTGGCCCCCGGCATCTTGTTCAGATCATCGATCACCTGTTCGTAGGGCTCAGAAGTGATGACACCGGCAAAATCCCACAGAGTGGCCCAAAAATCGGGAATGTTTTCGATCGACCACCGGTAAAGGGCCTCATATTCCGTGAAATTCCGGCCGAATCGCTCATTGATCACCTTCATGAAACGATACATGTTGCTGGCCTTGATTCTTCGCTCCGATGGTTGCCATAAGAGTTTGCCCATGATCTGCTCCCTTTCGTCGAGGATGTCGCAACGATCTTAATCTCAGCGCTGCCCGTCGTCTCACCGCCACCGGAGTTAACAAAAGGCGCAATCCGGTGACCGGATCCTCAGGCTCGCCGAGGTATCCCGCTTTTTTACGACGGGACCCTCTTGATCCTTTCGGTAAAAAATCTGCCGCTTGGTTTCGAGAAATTTCGTCTCGCATCAGGATCGCTTCAATGACCGGGGCCGTGAGATCCGTCGAAGCGCCTCCTGCAAGACACTCTTCGCGCAAGCTTGCGTTTTCTATTACACGGTTCCCGAACGGTTCGTCAAGGAGCGCGTTGAAACCCGAAGCGCCCCAAAACACGTTTCGGTGCGAAATTTCTTGTCGGCAGGTCCGATATCCGATAATGAGTAAACGCTGAAAATACGACCAAGCGAGTAGAGGAGCAGGAAATGAGCAACCGAAGAGTCGACCTGAGGTCAGACACGATCACCCTGCCGACGTCATCGATGCGCCAGGCAATGGCAACGGCGGAAGTCGGAGACGATGTCTTCGGCGAAGACCCCACCGTCAGGCGTCTGGAGGAACTGGCGGCCGAACGGCTCGGGAAGGAAGCCGGGCTTTTTGTGGCCAGCGGGACGATGGCCAACCTCGTCAGTCAGTTGACCCACTGCGGCCGGGGAGACGAGATGATTTTGGGCGATCAGGCGCACATATTCTACTACGAACAGGGTGGCTCGGCCGCGGTCG
Organism: Deltaproteobacteria bacterium; assembly: GCA_032127235.1. Classification (GTDB taxonomy): domain Bacteria; phylum Desulfobacterota; class Desulfobacteria; order Desulfobacterales; family SG8-13; genus JARFQH01. The sequence continues at coordinate 702 of JAQAZR010000049.1, read as the reverse complement.
GGAGCATCCACCCCCGGACCGTCGCCAATCAGCCCGATGGAAAAATCCTCTTGGAGGACATCGAGGCGGCTATTCGCCCGGACAACGTTCATTTTCCCCGAACCCGTCTGATCGTCCTCGAGAACACCCACAACCGCTGTTACGGCAGCCCCCTGGACACGGCTTACCTGCGGTCGGTCCGCCAACTGGCGAGCCGCTTTGGTTTGAAGGTGCACGTGGACGGGGCGCGGCTATTCAATGCCGCCGCGGCACTCGGCGTAACGGCCGCAGAGCTGGCGGATCCGGCGGATTCGATCAGCATCTGTTTGAGCAAAGGACTGGCTGCGCCGGTCGGTTCCGTGGTTTGCGGGACCCGTAAATTCATAGAGGAGGCCCGCAGGGCCCGCAAGGTTCTCGGCGGCGGCATGCGCCAAGCCGGGGTGCTGGCCGCCGCCGGCATCTTGGCGCTGACGGAAATGACCCCGCGACTGCCCGAAGACCATGCCACAGCCCGGCGGCTGGCCGAGGGCCTGGCCGAATCAAGGGGCATCTCCATCGATATCGAACGCGTGAAAACAAACATCGTTTTCTTCGACAGCAAGAAAGACGATCTGCCGGCCGATCGTCTTTCTGCAGTGCTCGCCGCGGAGGGTATCCACGTCCTTCCCACCGGGAAGCGACGGCTCAGAGCCGTCACCCACTACCACATCACGGCCGAGGACA
>JAQAZR010000048.1:0-5703 GCA_032127235.1 Deltaproteobacteria bacterium | reverse complement strand
GATGCCGTTTATGGATGGCCGCACAATAACTCACTTGGGCCACTTGCTGTGCTTTTTTTACCGGCCACACCATTGCCTTCGATTCCGAACAGAAGAATTCCAACTGATTTCATGGGCGAGCGTCACGTTACTTCGGCAGGCACGCGGCGTATTATCGAAAAACAGATTGGATCACCAGGTTTATGGAAAGAAAGAATCGGAGGTCAATGAAACGCTTTTTTGGGGGGGTGAGCTGCGCGGATGCCTTTTTGACCGGATGGTTGCTCGGGGTCGCCGTCCCGGTGTCTCTGATGCTCCTGGTATTGTCGGGCTGCACCGGCGGTGCTGGATCGGCCGGGTTTGTGGAAGACCGGGCCGGACTTTTGACCGACGGCCAGCGGGAACGCATCGACCGGTTCAACCGGCAGTTGTTCGAGGAACTGGGCATCCACCTGAAAACAGTCATTCTGAAAGAAAGCCCGGCGGACATCAACGCCACGGCGGTCGAGCTCTTCGACCGGCTGCGGCTTGGAGGGGCCACCCGGGGCGCCAAAGGCGTGCTGTTCCTGGTCGATCCGGCCGGAAAACAGGTGCGGCTGGAGATTGGCTATGATCTGGAAGGCGTGTTTACCGACGCTTTTATCGGATATGTCGAACGCCGTCAGATGATGCCGTTTTTCCAGGCGGGGCGTGTCGGACCGGGCATAGAAGCCACGGCCGAACTGCTGGTCGGCCGGGCAATGGGGGCTGAGGGAACTCTGGATTCGGATTTGGCGCTGAAGCCGCCAGGCCCTGACGAACGCCTCTCGGGCGGTGGCGGCGCTCGCATCGATGTCGAGATTGGTTCCGGAGTTCCCCAAAAACCCCGGTCCCCGCTGGCCGGCGAATTCGGCCCCCAATCGACACCGCAGAAAGCGCTGGAAACCTATAAGATGGTTCTGCGGGGCCACGTCAAAGACCCGGAGCTAACGCTGTATACGGAAGAGACGCGCCGGTTTTTGCGGCAATGGTTGGTGACCGACGCCCAACAGGACAACGAACTCAAAGCCATCACACGAAACGGAGCGGGAGAGGTCATCCTCTCGGAAGATCGGGCGGTGATTCGGTTTCCGTTGAGCAATCGGCAGGCATCACCGTTTTTTTTTCGCCAGGGACCCGATGGCTGGATGCTCGACTTCGCCGCCATGAACCGCAGCGTCGGGCTCAATCACAAGAACCAATGGTTCTTTCGAACCTCCGAACACGATTTCATGTTTGCGTTCAACGACATGGTGTTTGACCGAAACGGCTTTCCTCACGAAAGACCCTAATGCAACACGGCATGTTATCCCAAAAAGACCGGTGCCTTCGCTTTCCCTCTCGAATTTGCACACATTCCGGAGGGGGTCAGTCGACGGAACAATGAAGGCAACCGTTGCCACCTTAACGAGCGGGTTCGTGCCAGAGGGCGATGACCTCATTTCGATTTGGGAACGGCCTTACCCGTGAACGACATGACCCAAGAAAGGAGTCGATAATGCCGGCCAAACCGATTCACCGAACTCCGTCAGCCTATTCGTATCAGCTTTTGATCAAGCACATTCTCACCACGCCCCTGATTTATACCCCGAAACAGGAAATCGTTTATCGGGACCGTTTGCGCTACGACTATGAAACTTTTTTTAACCGCGTGACCCGGCTGGCCGGCATGCTGCAGAAGCAGGGCGTGCAGCCCGGCGACACCGTCGCCATGATGGACTGGGACAGCCACCGCTATCTGGAGTGTTTTTTTGCGGTGCCGATGATGGGTGCCGTGCTGCACACGATCAACATCCGCTTGTCGCCCGAGCAGCTCATTTACACCATCAACCATGCCGAGGACGACGTCATCCTGGTCAATGCCGAATTTTTAGGGTTGCTCGAAGGGGTGAAGGACCAGTTCGAAACCGTCAAAAAGATCATCCTTCTAACCGACGCCGACGACAGGCCGGAAACATCGCTGGCCATCGAGGGGGAATACGAAGCCCTGCTCGGTAAAACCGACGACGGTTACGAGTTTCCCGATTTCGACGAAAACACCAGGGCCACCACCTTCTACACGACAGGCACCACCGGCATGCCCAAAGGTGTTTACTTCAGCCACCGCCAGCTGGTGCTGCACACTTACGGCATCATGGGGGGACTTTGCGCATACAAGACCCAGGCTCCCGTCGATTCCGGCGACGTCTACATGCCTATGACGCCGATGTTCCACGTCCACGCCTGGGGCATTCCTTACTTGATGACACTGCTGGGAACCAAGCAGGTCTATCCGGGGCGCTACGAACCGGAAATGCTGCTGAAGCTGATTGCCGCTGAAAACGTCACCTTCTCCCATTGCGTACCGACCATCATGCACATGCTGGTATCCAGCCCGGCCGTGAAGAAGGTCGACCTGTCGAAGTGGAAGGTGATCATCGGCGGCTCCGCGTTGCCGAAGGGCCTCTGCCGGGCGGCGCTCGACCTGGGCATAAACCTCTACACCGGCTACGGCATGTCGGAAACCTGTCCGGTCCTGACCCTGGCGCATCTCAAACCGCACATGATGGACTGGGACCTGGAACGGCAGGTCGACATCCGCTGCCGGACCGGGTTGCCGATACCCAACGTGGTGCTCGACATCGTCGATCCGGACGGGAAACCGCTGCCGCACGACGGCCAGGCGACTGGCGAGGTGGTGGTCCGCTCCCCCTGGTTGACCCAGGGCTACTTGAAGGAGCCTGAGCGCAGTGAAGAGTTGTGGCACGGCGGCTGGTTGCACACCGGTGACGTCGGTTTCATCGACGCCGAAGGCTATCTGAAGATCACCGACCGGATCAAGGACGTCATCAAGTCCGGCGGCGAATGGGTTTCATCGTTGACGCTGGAGGACATCATCAGCCAGCACGAAGCCATCAGTGAAGCCGCGGTCATCGCCGTACCGGACGAGAAGTGGGGGGAACGTCCCCTGGCCCTGGTGGTGCTGAAAAAAGAGTTCGCAGGCAAGGTGAAGGAAGAAGACCTGCTGAACTTTTTGATGAAATTTGTGCAAAACGGGACCATCCCCAAGTTCGGAGTACCCAGCCAAGTGCTGCTGGTCGAGAGCATCGCCAAGACCAGCGTCGGTAAACTCAACAAAAGAGCGCTGCGCAAGCAGTTCCGGTAATCGGAGGATAAAATGACCCTTGAAGAAGCCATTAAGACGGCCCTTGCCTACGAAAACAGGATACGCGACCTTTATCGCGAGGGTGCGGAGCAGACCAAAGATCCAACCGGAAAGAAGATCTTCCGGGCCCTCGCCGATGATGAGCAGCGACACGTGGATTACCTGAACCATAAACTCGAAGAGTGGCGGACCTCCGGCACGGTCACTCCGGAACATCTGGCTTCCGCCATACCGCCGAAGCCGGTGATCGAGAAGGAGGCGGCCAGGTTGCGAGCCCGCCTGGCCACGGACGACCGCGGTCTGAAACAGCAGATGCTGAGCAAGGCCCTCAAACTGGAGATCGAAACCAGTGACTTCTACCGGCAGATGGTGTCACAGCTGCCGGCAGAGGGACGGACTCTGTTCGCCCGCTTTCTCGAGATCGAGAACAACCATATCGACGCCGTGCAGTTCGAGCTCGACCACTATGGCCATTCCGGATACTGGTTCGACTTCGAGGAGTTCGACATGGAAGCGGGCTAATGAACTATTTCTCAGAAACAGTTGTCTAATTCCGATCCATAGATCATCTAAGGTCGAAAAACGTTGACCGACCAATGGAGGCACATAATGATTCTGAAATTTTTCAACCGACTCTCCGCCCGCCGAATTTTCCCCCTTTTTCTTCTCTTCATCCTGTCCAGCGGCTGTGCGCAACTCCATCTCTCCGAGGCGGCGGCCAACGATCCATTTACGTATGAAAAGGCAATCGCTGAAGCCCGCAAGCTTTCGGCGTCGCCTTTCAAGGTTCCCACCGGTGACGTGCCGGAACGGCTCTTGAAGATCAACTACGATGACTGGCGGGACATTCGCTTCAAACCCCCGAAGGCGCTCTGGCGCGATGAAAATCTTCCTTTCACGTTGCAGTTTTTTCATCCGGGCCTTTATTTCGATCGGACGGTGAGCATCAATATGATCGAACCGGGCGGCACCGTCCGTCCGGTGCGCTTTTCGAAAGACCTCTTTGATTACAAGAAGAAGAGGGTCGCGGATCTTGTCCCCGATGATTTGGGGTTTGCAGGGTTTCGCATCCACTATCCCATCAACACGCCTGAATATCAGGACGAAGTGGCCGTGTTCCTCGGGGCCAGCTATTTTCGGGCGGTGGGCATGCACATGAATTACGGCCTTTCAGCCAGAGGGCTGGCCATCGACACCTACCTGCCGACCGGGGAAGAGTTTCCGTATTTCCGCAAATTCTGGATTCAAAAACCCGCACCCGACGCAAAGGAACTTACCCTCTATGCCATTCTCGACGGCCCGAGCCTAGCCGGCGCCTATCAATTTGTCATCCACCCCGGAAAAGAAACGGTGATGGATGTCAAAAGCACACTCTTTCCCAGAAAAACGATCGCGCAACTCGGCATCGCTCCGATGACCAGCATGTTTTTTTACGGCGAAAACACCTCGCTGCGGCCGGTGGACGATTTCCGGCCTGAAATTCACGACACCGACGGCTTGATGATGGAGACGGGCTACGGAGAGTGGATCTGGCGACCGCTGGTGAATCCGTCAAAGCTGCTGGTGACGTCCTTTCAGATGACCAACCCCAAAGGTTTCGGACTCCTGCAGAGAGACCAGGACTATGATCACTACCAGGACATTGAAAGCAACTATGAAAATCGGCCCAATCTCTGGATTGCGCCGGTCGGCAATTGGGGCGACGGTCGGGTCCAGCTGATCATGATCCCCACCACCGAAGAGATCCACGACAATATTGTCGCCTTCTGGGTTCCGGCGACACCTCCCCCCGTCGGGAAGCCGATCTCCTTCGACTACCGCATGAGCTGGCATTACTTCGCCGACGGTAATCGTCCGCCGGCCGGCTGGGTGGCGGCCTCCCGCACGGCCGAGGGGAAAACGGCTGGGACCAGAAAATTTGTGGTCGACTTCACCGGTGGTGAACTGGCGTCTCTTTCCGCCGACCAACCGCTCGAAGCGGCTGTCCATGTCGGTTCCAATGCCACTCTGATTGAACAGCAGCTCGCCAAAGTCCGGCAAAACGGGCAGTGGCGTTTGGTCTTCCAGATCGCCCCGAAAGGGGGCGCAGATCCAGGCCGGGCGGATCCTGTCGAGATTCGGGCCTTTCTTAAAAAAGGCCCGGACGTTCTGACCGAAACCTGGAGTTATGTCTATCTGCCCTGACGCGGCGATCGATTATCGGACGGAGCAACCGGTGCGTTTTACGGTCCGCTCCGGCCGGCGATCTCTTGCCTTCCGCTCAACGTCAATCGTTGAATTCCCGGAGACCCCGACATCCAAACCCTTCGACGAAATCGATGAGGGATATGACGGAAAAAATGCACGGAAAAAGTTCTGTTATAAAAGATCGCCTCATGCTTAACGGATCTCTTTTCTTGTGCGGCACCCTCGCCGCGGCTGCCTGCGGTTATGCCACCGCTCAGGGGCATGGGTGGTTGAGCGCCCTGCCGGCGGGGATTCTTGGCATGCTCGCTGCCGGGTTCTTTAAATTGCAATTTACCCGCAAGTTGCTCTCGATCGTTGAAGGATTACAGGACTTT
>JAQAZR010000047.1:0-4594 GCA_032127235.1 Deltaproteobacteria bacterium | reverse complement strand
GACGATTTGCCGGATGGCATCTTCCAATTCGGGGTATTTGAAGCCGAACCCGCTGTTCAGAAGGTTTTCGGGAACAACGCGCAGGCTGTCAAACAGAGCCGTTGCGGCCTCTCCAAGGGCGAGCCGAAGCATGAGTTTGGGTGACGGCATCACTGCCGGTACGCCCAGCACCCGGCCCAGGGTTTTGGCCAGTTCACGGTTGCGGACCGGATTGGGGGAGCAGAAATTAAACGTTCCTTTCAGGTGCTCATTTCCGATCACAAAAGAACAGGCTGACACAACGTCTTGCAAATGGATCCATGGAAACCATTGTCTGCCGTCACCGAGTGGGCCACCGACGAACATCCGGAAAGCCGGTATCATTTTTACCAGTGCCCCGCCGCCCTTGCCCAGCACGATTCCGAATCGCATAACCACTGTCCGGATGCCGTGTTCTTCGGCCCTCAAGGCTTCTTCTTCCCAATCCTGGCCGACCTGCGCCAGATAGTTTTTTCCGGGCGGCTCGGACTCGGTCAGGATATCATCGCCTCGGTCGCCGTAGTAGCCGACCGCCGAGGCGCTGCACAGAAAGGTGCCCCGGTGAACCGCCAGGGCATCCACCACGTTGCTGGTGGTCAGAATTCGACTGTCGTAGATTTCTTTCTTGTAGCGTTTCGTCCATCGGCCCATGATGTTGCGGCCGGCCAGGTTGATGACGCCGTCGACATCTTCGAGTTCCGCTTGCCAGGGCCCCTCACGCGCTGTATTTGCCTGGATGAAGCGGAACCTGTCGTGAGTCACGATATCGGGCCGAAGAAAAGTCCCGGTCGCTACAACGTTATGCCCCTTTTCCAGAAGATCTCTGGTAATGGCCGTTCCGATGAAACCGGTCCCGCCGGTGATAAGAATCTTCATCTGGCACCTCTATTTTTGCCCACAATTTATCAATTGAACCGACGTTGTCAAGCAAGGATCAGGGCTGCAGCGGCCAAAAGATGGGCACGACGAGAAGAATGACGACCAGGATGACGAGGGTCAACGGCCCGCCGATTTTGAGGTAGTCGATAAAGCGGTACCCTCCCGGGCCCATAACGAGAATGTTGGCCGGGTGTGCGATCGGTGTGGTGAAACTGGCAGAAGCCGCCATGGCGACCGCCATCAGGAGCCCGTAGGGTGACAGCCCCATGCTGGCGGACGTGCTGAAGACAATCGGCGCCATGAGGACGACAAGCGCCGCGGTTGGTATGAAGCAGGTTGCCAGGAAAGTTAAGGCAACCAGGCCGAACATCACGGCTTTGGGGCCATAAGGGCCCACAAGGGCCACCACCCCTTCGGCAATGAGCTTTGCAGCCCCGGTTTGATGGAGAGCGGTTCCGAGTGGCAGCATTCCCGCGATGAGAAAAACCGCTTTCCATTCGATCTGTCGGTAGGCTTCTTCCATGGTCAGACAGCGCATCAGTACCATGAGCGCCGCACCGATAACAGCCGCAATATAAATCGGGACCCAGCCCATGATGACCGGCAGCAGCACAGCGACCATGACCAGGGTCGAGGTTTTGGCCTTTCCGGGATGGGTAATTTCCTGGACGATTTCCCTCAGGACGATAAAATCGGGTTCGCGTCCCAACAGCTGAAGCTTTTGGCGGGGGCCGAACAGCAGCAGGGCATCCCCAAAACGGAGGGGCAGATCAGGCAGGTCGCTGAAGAGGGCCTCTCCCTGACGCCAGACGGACAGCACGTTCAATCCGTACTTTTCCCGAAAGGCCAGTTGACGAAGGGTTTTTCCAACCAGAGTTGTTTGGGGAGAAAGGATGGCTTCCACCAGACCGGTGTCGCCGGCTGTCAGCTCTTCTATCCTCGGTTCGATCCTGCGGTCGACCTGAAGCCCCCTCAGCCCCTCCAGAATCATGATGTCGTCTCTACGGGCCTCGACGATGAGATGGTCTTCGGATTGCAGGACTTCACTGGGTTCAGGGATGACCGACCGGCCGCTTTTCCGCTTGATGCTCAGGATCCGGATTCCCATTGCAGCACCCAGACGGCTCTCCTTCAGGGTCTTTCCGGCCAGCACAGAGTCTTTGGGGATCCGCATGGCCAGCAACCGCGTATCAAGGTTGTACACCTCACCGATATCTTCAGGGCTAACCGTCTGAAAATGATCCTTTTCATTCCGGGCCTTCAAATTTTGAAGGTTTTCCTTGCGTCCCATAATCAGGAGCACATCATTCGCCTGTAGGGGGATATGCTGAAGGTCAACGCGCTTGACGCTGTCATCACGTCGGAGCGCCAAAACGATAGCGCCGAAATGATTTCGAAAATCAAGCGTTAACAGCGTTTGATCGCAAAATTTTGAACCGGACGCCAGGCGGCACTCCACGATGTCCAAGTCTTCCGCCACGAGGGTGTGAAAATTGATGGGTTCATCCTCAATAACCAGGCGATTCCAGTTGCTGACCTCCATAAAATTGTCAATCCGGCCTTCAACCGTCAACAGATCTCCAGCATGCAGGAGTTCCGATGGTCCGGGCGCCATTAGAGTGCGATCGGCCCGAGTGATACCGATGACGTTCAATCCGACCGCGGAATGCATGCGGCTGGCGGCAAGGGTTTTGTTGACCAGGGGAGACTGCTGCGGAATCCTGACAGAGAAGAGGTGTTGCTGGATACCGTACTGATCGCTCAAATCCTCACGACGACTGGACGATTCTTTGACAACATCGCGTCGTGGCAGCATGTGCCGGCCGACAAGGGCCATGAAAGCGATGCCGCTGAACATGACGATGAGTCCGACCGGTGTGAAGTCGAAAAAGGTGAATGGTTTGAATCCATTTTCCTGAAGGGCGTCGGTCACCAAAATGTTGGGAGGGGTACCGATCTGGGTGGTCAAACCGCCGAGAAGACATCCGTATGCCAGCGGCATCAGCAAGCGTGACGGAGGTGTTTGTGTGTGGTGGGCAAGGCCCATAACCACCGGCAGCATGAGGGCGGCCACCGCCACGTTGTTCATTACCGCCGACATGACGCCGGCGCTCAGCATGATGACGACGATCATAGAGATTTCACTCCGCCCGGCTATCCGGCGCACGAAGCCACCGATGATGTTGGCCACGCCGGTGAGTGTGAGGCCGCCGCTTAAAATGAACACCGCCCAAATCGTGACAACGGCGGGATTGCTGAAGCCGGCCAGCGCCTCGACCGGGCTTACCAGCCCTGTCAGAGCCACGGCCCCGAGGGCGAGAAGAGCGGTCACTTCCATGGGAATCCATTCGGTGACGAGCAGGACGACGGCAATAGCCAATATAAAGAGCGTCAAGGCAATATCGGGCGTCATTTACGAAAGCCTTCCTGTGTGGTGGTTTATCGGGCGTTGCCAAACGAGATAGTAAGAAGTTACGGCTTGATGTCCAGTCGGTACAGAGGGGCCGGAAGCTTTTCTGATGTCACGATAAGACTCGTCCCGTCCGTACTGAAGCTCATGGCCTCGGCCTGCCGCATCCGCGGCATGTCCAGCGGAACGGGGGGTCGATCGAACACCCGCGGCCAGCTTTCATTTTCCTGACGGTAAAACAGATAAGGTCGTTTGTAGGTCAGTACAGCGATAAAGTTTCCATCCGGCGAAATGTCCATCGCCGTCGGTTGAGACCGAAAACGGCCGAACAGGGGATCTTCGCGAAAATCTTCGGCTGTGGGTTTCGGAATTCCACCAACCCTCGTCACCGGCCGGGCCGTCTGAACCTTATCGCTTTGAGTGAAGGTAAGGGGCAAGGAGTAGAGAACGGGTGGCTCGTCGCGCTTGGTCAACAACAGGATTTCCCGGCGTTGCACATCGACCGCGACACCCTCACAATCCCGCGGACCGTCGGCGTAGACATACTCGATGCGCCACGACCATTCCAGCGGCGCCTTTTCGACAATCCCCGCCGGGTTGACACTCGGTTCCTCAACTGTATAAAGAACACAGGAATTCCGGCGGTTTTCGTTGTCGCCGCAGTCGGCGATCAGCAGATAAGCGGTTCGGTTGTAAACAAAGGTGGCGAGGTCTTCCCAGTCCTGATTGCGGGCGTTGCCAATGGGCACGTGACCGCGGTCCGATCCGTCGAGGCCGACGGCATAGATCAGAGGTTCGTTGCCGCTGTCGTTGATCACCCATAGAATATCCGCGCGGCGTCGAGATGATGCGATACCGCTGGCTTCTCTGATGCTGCTGTCGGACAGGTTGCCGAGAAAAGATATCCCCGGACCGTTTGCGGTTTCTATAGGTGGGTCCTTGTCGGATGCGACTGTCGGGGAACCGGTGGCGCAGACGATTGCCAGGAGTGCACAACTGACACATGCCATGCGGGTCGTGCGGGAAATTTCGGTGATCATTTTAAGCCGCCAACTGCCGGCTCGACGTGTACGAAACAATCGTAGTACGCCACCTGCTCGCCCATTTCGGAAACCCGGTCCGACGTTAGCACGTTGACCGATCCGCTCTTGTGCCACCACCCTTGATCGATTGTCACCGCATTCGCTGCCGCACCGCTGTCACAGCGGATCTTGACCAGCAGCGCGCCGCGGTCGGACGATACCCTGGCGCGCTCGCCGTCCGCGAGGTGGAAGGATTCGAGCGTTT
>JAQAZR010000046.1:0-12052 GCA_032127235.1 Deltaproteobacteria bacterium | reverse complement strand
CGATCAGGGACGCTTTTTGTTTTACATTTTCCTTTTGCTGCTGGTAACCCGCTGGGGGCTGGATTACCTCAAGCATGGATTTCGCGGTCCGCCGACCGACTTGCGGTCCTTCGTATCACTTCATCTCAAACGTTTTTTACGGTTTTACCGCGCAGCGGGCATTGTTGCCCTTGTGCTGTTCTGGATCGAGGGTCGAGACAGCCTGTTGGCATTGGTGGCGAGGGCCTTTGTGTCGGCTGGTTTTCTGGCCTGGGCCGTTTTTTTCTGGCGGCTGATGAAGCCGGTTGTGGTTAAGGGGGTGCGCGATGGCCAGTCCGCGCCCGATCCGAAAAGGATCTCGCTCGTCAAAGGGTGGACCTACCTTTATTTCGGCGGAACCTTGCTGCTGGACCTGGTCGGCTATGGCAATCTGGCGGCTCATTGGTTTAGAGCTTGGACCGAGTCGGTTGTTCTGCTGTTCTGGGGATGGATCAGCCTGAACGCCGTGCGGGAATGGCACCACGACTTTCGGGCCGAGTTGGCGGGGCTGGACGCAGAAAATCCGCTGACCAGTTCCCATCATTGGCGCTGGTCACTGATCCAGCTTGCCCGGGTCGTTTGGTTATTCAGTCTGACGGCTGGCCTGATATGGGGTTGGGACCCCTCGGGTTTTATTTGGTCGCGGCTGGTGTACTTTTTCGATTTTATGATTTCGATCGGCAGCCTGAACCTCAGTATAAAAGGTATTATGCTGGCGATTGCCATTATTTTTATAACCCAATTGGCCGTGCGCGTCGGACGGGAGTTGTTAAAGGAAAGAATCCTGGACAAGCAGTCGCTTGAACGCGGGCTCCAGGATTCGATTCTCACGATTACGAGCTATCTTGGCTGGGGGCTGGGCCTGATACTGGCCCTTGGTACGTTGGGTGTCAATGCCACTTCGCTGGCGGTGATCTTCGGGGCGCTCAGCATCGGGATCGGGTTCGGGTTGCAGAACATCTTCAACAATTTTATCAGCGGTCTGATCCTTCTGTTCGAACGGCCCATCCAGGTGGGGGATTATATCGAGGTCGGTGGTCTGTGGGCCGAAGTCAAAAAAATCAACGTGCGTGCCACCGTGGTGCAGACCTTCGACAACGCCTCGGTGATCATCCCCAACTCGGAACTCATCAGTCAGCAGGTGACCAACTGGAGTTTCAAGGACAAGCGGATGCGGCGCAACCTCGATGTTGGGGTCGCCTACGGGTCGGATATCGACCTGGTTCAAAAAACGCTGCTGGACATTGCGCAAAATACACGCGGGGTTTTAAAATACCCGCGGCCGGACGTGCTCTTCATCGATCATGCCGACAGCGCTCTGATCTTCCGCCTGCGCATCTGGGTCCACGTAGACGATTTCTGGACGGTGCCCAGCCAGATCCGCTGCGACATCGACCGGCACTTCCGTGAACTGGCCATTGAGATTGCCTTCCCCCAGCGGGATCTGCACATCCGCACGCTCCCCGGTCAGGCGGCACCGATCGCTTCACCCGCCGATTTGAACTCGGTTCCACCCAAGTTCGAGGGAGACACCTTATAGGAGAAAAGAGGCGGTGCTGAACCCTGAACCCAGAACCAAGGATCTTTCCGCACTCTTCAGTCGACAGCAAATTACGATTCTGCAGGAGTTCCGCAATCATGATTGTCGATACCTCTATAGACGCTTAGCGATATTCTGCAGCCAAAATGACCCCGCTGCACAATGGCCCGAAGCCCGCTGAGCCAATGCCACCGCCAGCCAACCCCTGCCCTCTGCTCGGGCCCAAGCAGAAACAGATCCGCCCGCCCAGACGTCAAAAAGAATCCCTTGTCCCCCTATACGAGGATTCGTCACGCGCACCTCAAGAGGATCATAGCAATTGAAGCCGGTTCCGGCAGCCTTGACTGCTGCTTCCTTCAAGGACCAGATCAACGCGGCTGCCCGGGCCGTATTCTTGTGGCCGAAGGCCCTAGCGCAATTCAGTTCTTCCGGTCTGAACGCTCTTTTAAAAGGGTAGCCGCCGGTAAACTCTTCCGGATAGGCCACGTCGATACCCACACACCCATGGCTGCCCATGGCCGCCCAGAGCCGGCCCTCCTCGTGGCTGAAGGACAATGAGGGTCCCTGTCGGTCTCCTAACAAAAGGTATGGTCCGCCAAGCGGGGTTTTGTGAAGGGTAAATGCGTTTTCAGCGATTGTACTGCGCCAACGCGGGTCAAGCCGCCCCAACGCTCCCAGCAGCCGGAGGGCCAGTCTGGGCCCTGCCTCGCGCTTCAACGGGGCGGACGTAAACAGGACGGTTTCTTCGGCGGTCAGACCCGGCAGGGCGTGTATCGTCCCCTGTTCGAAGAGATCTTGACTCCGCAGGTATTCTGCCGAAGTGCGATGACTCCTGTGCATGGCTCGAGGTTCCACTTACTGATGGAAGCGGTTCATACGCATACCGACGAGTTGCATTATTGGGGTGCCGCTCTCATCGACCGCATGAGCATCCCAGGTAAATCCCAGGGTGTCATGAGCGCGGAGGCGGGCTTCGAGGGTGAAGCGCTCTCCCTCTCGGGCCCGACGGGTATATCGCATTTCCTCCATGCTCGCGGGAATCAGATCACCGTCCCCGTTCTCTTGGCGGAGGAACGCGTAGAATGCAATGAGGTGCATCAACGCTTCCAACAGATAGGGCGAGTACCGGTAATGTACATGATCCAGGCCGGCGATATCCGCCTGTTCGCAGTATCGCAGGCCGCCCTTCACAACCCCGCGCCCGGTACCGTGAATCCGTACCAGGACGCGGTAGCGCCCTTTGAGGCCGGTGCGCGCTGCGTAGCTGTCTTGAATTTCAGCGGGCTCCATGGCCCGGGTGTTCAGCTCTGAAGATTTTACGGTGAACTCCGGCCAATGGGGCAGGGGGGTGATCGATGGGCCTAGCAGGACCTGTCCCCGGTAGTTCGTGGACCACCGGTCCAGCCGGCGACCCGAAGGGGTTAAATCGACACTGGAGAGCCGGACCTCGCAGCGAACCCCTTGGAGCACATCCGATTGGCGACGGCAACTGATCCGTGCTTCACGCTCCATTTCCGCAGGACACTCCAGAATATCTTCGAAGCTCAGCCGTCGCACACCGAGCACACACAAGTAAGGGTAGAGCAAATGAGCGGCTTCCAGAAAGGTCTCGACCGCCATGATGCCCGAGACCAGAGGGTGCTTGAGGAACTTGAAGGGTTTGTGATCATCAAGCCACAAATCGTGGACCTGCGAAAATATCCGTGTGGCGACCAGTTCGCCGTCTTTGAGATCCAATTTTTCCACGGTTTCGATCATGGGGAGATCTTCCGGTTGGAAACGGAGTCCGTCCAGGACTTGGCTTGCGCCGTTTCCATCGGATTCCGTCGTTTCGACCAGGGTCCCCTTGACCTTTGGAAAAGTGCGGGCTATAGCGACCCAAGACGGTTGGGGCGGGGCCAGGAAGAGCTCGCGGCAGACCATCTGGGCCAGCTCGTCGGCGTGCACGAAGGCCGAGGACAGCCCTTTGAGCTTCATGAGCGCCTTGACCTCCGGGTCATCGGCCATGCCGGTCCCTTCGATGGGCGGCAGCATCAGGGCCTTTGAGACCAGTCCAGCATGGTCGGCCGGCCATGCGCGCACCAGGGCGGCCATCGATCGGTTGGCGGCACAGTAGTTGACCTGACCGACGTTGCCCTGGATGGCTACCAGCGAAGACAGCGCCGTAAAGAATCGCAAGCCGTGGTCCCGGGCGGCGCGATAGAGATTCCCGGCCCCCAGGAGTTTGACCTCAACGACCTGTTTGACGTCTTCGGGCGTCATGGTCTCCATGAAGCCGTCCCGGATGAGACCGGCCCCATGAATGATTCCGTCTATCTTGCCGTACTCTTTGGCGATCTGGTCCAGTGTTTGAGACACCTGGTGGGGGTCCGCGACATCACAGCACCGGTATGAGGCCTTGAGTCCCATAATGGAAAGCCGGGACACGTTGCGGGCGATATCCAGGCCTGTCTGGTGTTTTGACGTTTCTAATTCCCTCCGGTCATCCTCCGGCCCGGGATCTTTTCCTTTGAAAAACCGTTTGACCGTTTTTCCATCAGGACCGCCGGCATTACGGAGGGTGGCGTAGGCTGCGGCGGGATCCAGTTTGGTTCGGCCCAGCAGCACAATCCTGGGTTTGAAAGGGGCGAGGGCCTGCGCGATCCGGTAAGTGACACCCTTGGCGCCCCCTGAAATCACGACCACATCACCGGCGTCAAGAACGATTTCGGGCGGGTGCGTCAAGGAAAGTGGCGCACTGGTGGCTTTGATGGTAAAAGGTTTCTGGTCGTGATAGATCACTTCAATAATCGGATTGCCCGTGTCCAGGGCGAAATCCAGGGCGTCTTGTAGGTCCGTACGACTCTCCAGCGCCACACTTCGCAACAGCATGGAGGGGTACTCGTGGGCCGCGGCCAGGAACATGCCCAAAACGCCCTCTGCGGCGGCCGCATCAGAGGCGTGGGACTGGACCCCTCGAAGCAGACTCAGGCTGAAGACTCTTTTTTTCGACTCCATGAGGCATTTAAAACAGCCGAAGAATCCGCTCAAAAAGGCCGCCGCTTCCTCGGACCCCGCCAGAAGGGATTGCGAATCGGCCTCCAGAACCAGGACCAGGCCAGTCAGGGATTGGGCTTCTTTGAGCCGCTGCGCGGCATTTTGGGCCCCTTCGGTCGTGCGCAGGTCGAACCGGCCGTTCGAGCAGTCCAGATGCAGGCAATAAGCCCCAAAACGGTTCTCCAGGAGACGGGTTACCTCGGCCGCAAGAGACGACTGGGGGTGCATCCTGAGCACCGCCACCTGCTGATCGGGCGTGAGCGCGAGGGGTTTTCCTGTGGCAGGGTGAAGGGCGACCTTTTCGAAGACCAGCCGCTTGAGCAGTGCTTTTTGATTTGTGTTTTCAGCAGCCGCTTCGCCGGGCATGGTCGCGGCCGGGACGGCTGAGGAGGGCTGATCGGTCCTTTGTCCGGCCGCGTCGCCGCTGGCGCTCCGGCCCGCCAACCCTTCGATGCAGGTCGCAATTTCCCTCACAGTGCGCAAACCCGCGAAATCCTCGACGTTCACGGTGATGCCGAAGCGGTGCTCCACATCGTTCATTATAACGGGTAGACGGCTCGACCGAATGGCCAGATCCTGCCGGATATCCATGTCGGGCTCAATTTCGTCGCGCTCATACCCGGTGGCATCCATGATAATCTGGATGACTTGCTCCAGATAATCGACGACCACCTCTCCTTGTTCAGGGGGCGCTGGTTCGGCCGGCAGGGGTGCCGTTTCCACCTTCGAAAGGGGTTGCAGGGCTAAAGGTGTACCGATCTTCGGTGACGCTGCCCGGGCCGGCAGCACCGCGGGTGCGCCCCCCAGGATGCGGTCGAGACGTTCCTGGGTAAAACCGGGATCCAGCTCACGGCGGACCGCCTCTACGATCTGCGGTTTGATAATTTTGCCGAAGGATTCCAGAATAAAGGCATTGATCTCACGCTGCACAATGACCCCCACCGGGTCTTCGGAAGAGACGCGGGTTGCGATCGCAGACGGCGGGGATGGAATGTTTCGTGGGACTGTGGTCTCCAAACGCACCGCGTCGGCCTTTGGCAAATGTCCCAAAGCATAGAGGCGGGCCACTGCGGCCTGATAGGTCGGCACTTCGCCCTCGGGCATACAGATGGGGAAACACAGGGCCTGGTCCAGGGTTTCGGCCACGAGGCTGCAGAGGGTATCTTTGGGGCCGATCTCAACAAAGTGCCTGATGTCAAAGTCCTGCCAAAGGGTTTGGACATTCTGAGTCCAGTGCACCGGCGACTCCAGGTGGGCCATGAGGGTCTCACGGATTTGATCCGGATCATCGGAATACGGCATCATGGTGGTATTCGACATCACCGGAATCTTCGGGGGGTGAAAGGCAATGTCCGCGACAAAGGCGGCCATTTCTTCATGGATCACCTTCATGATCGGCGAGTGAAAAGCCATGCTCACCTTGAGCTGGGTGGCTTTGTGCCCTTCTTGTTTTATCTCCTCCATGAGGGACAGCACCGGTTCGGTATCCCCTCCCAGAACCACCTGGTGGGGTGAATTGTAGTTGGTGAAATAGACGTTGTCGGTGCCGGCGAGCTTTTCTTCCAAATAGGCCATAGGCGCGTCCACGGCGACCATGGTTCCCGGATCGCCCCGCAAGCCAGAGGCCTTGTCCATGCATTGGGCCCGCTTGTTCACGATCCGCAGGCCGTCGGCATAGGAAAACACCCCCGCGACGCTCAAGGCGACGAGTTCTCCCAGGCTGTGTCCGGCCATGGCCTTTGGCTTGACTCCCATGGCCATAATGTTCTGCACCATGGCCAACTCCATGGTATAGAGGGCCGGTTGCTGCCAGCGCGTCTTTTGGAGGTCTTCCTCGGTAGAATTAAAAAGAAGGTCGAGCAGGTCGAAATCAGCTACCGCGGCCAACTTGTCCATCCATGTCCGAATCTCGGGGAAAGTCCGGTAAAGGGTTTGGCCCATGCCGATATATTGGGATCCCTGACCGGCGAATACAAAGGCCAGGGGCGGGGCCGGCTGGTCGGCGGGGGCGGCAAAGATCCCCTGACGGGCCATCACCCGCAGGGCCTTTTGCGACAGGGAGTCCCCGGGTTCAACCGGTGCCAAGGCCGCCACCTTGGCCCGGGACTCGGCCGCATTGGGAGCCACGACACCCAAGCGATAGGGGTGGCCGCCGATATGGGTGACGAAAAATGAAACTCCGGGGACTGACGGTTGCCCCGCCAGGTCTGCGCGCCGATCAGGTTCGGGTTTTTCCGCCAAGGACGCGGCGACCATTACGTGGCCGGAGGCCTCCCGGCACTGTTCGAGCTGGACGACGTAATTGGCGCCACCGAAACCAAAGGCATTGACTTGCAGACGCCGCGGTCGACCCTTAGGTTGCGGCCAATCGACGGGTTGGTCGGGAACAAGGAAACCCGCCGCCTCAAGATCGATCTGGGGGTCAGGCGTGCGGTAGGTGGGGGTGGGTGGGAATAGGCCCGTTTGCATTGCGGTTACACCTCTGATCAGACTGTTGATGCCCGAAGCGCCGAGGGTGTGGCCAATCTGGGCCTTGAAGGAGGTGAGCATGGTCGTGTTGGCGCCATTAAATAGAGTCTTGAGGGCCTTTATTTCTTCGATGTCGCCTTGAACCGTACTGGTGGCATGGCATTCCACCAGATCCACCTGATCGGGTCCGTAGCCGGTATCCTGCAAGGATGCCCGCAGGGCGATGAGCTGGGTTTCGGCCAGAGATTCCACCATTCCTCGATCATTGTTACTCGCGCCGATTCCGGTAATGTACCCGTGAATGGGTGCTCCCCGCCGTTTTGCGGTCGACTCCCTCTCGATGACGATCATGCCCCCGCCTTCGCCGAGCACCATGCCGTCGCGGGCGGCGTCAAACGGCCGGCTGCTCTCTTGAACCGGACGTTTGACGCCCGACAGCATGGCCAGGGCCTTGAGGGCGGAGAACTCCAGGTAATGGGAGGGTTGCAAGGGCTCTTCGCCCCCGCCCACCACGGCCGCATCGATAATGCCGTTGCGAATCATCTGGATGGCACTGTAGAGGGCCACAAGCCCGGTGGCGCAGGCCGCCGAGACCGAGTAGCTCGGGCCCTGGAGTGCGAACCGGTTGCAGACAAAACCTCCGGCCGCACAGTTGAGGCGGCCCAAAAGAGTGGTGTCATCGACGGTAAGGCGGCCGGACCTGAGATTTTTCATCAGGGCTGCCTCCAGCTCCGGTGTCATGGAAACGAAATCACGAACGCATTGCACAATATCATGGGCATAAACGTCCAAGGTCAGGTCTTTGATCGTACCCGCGGCTTCGCCCGAGTTCTGGGAAATCAGCACACTGGTGCGTTCCCTGGGGATGCCGGAATCCAGTAGCCCCGATTCCCTAACGACCTGTTCGGCCAGCCAAAGGGTCAATTTAGTGGAATCGGCCATGGAACGGAAATCCTGCGGGGCGATGCCGAGTTCTTTGCGGGAGATATCGATATTCTGAAAGGCACCCACGTTGCAGTAGGTCTTACCCCGTGCACGGGGATCGGGATCATAGTAAAGGTCGTGATTCCACTTTGACCGGGGCACTTCGATAATTCCGATTCGCCCGGCCATGGAGGCTTCCCAGATCTCCTGCGGGGCGTTGCCCAACGAATTGACGAGGGCCATGGCGGTGATGGCGATCCGCTCGCCATTTTCTCGCCGCCCGCTTACACGGTGAACCGCCGGCAGCGGGCGTGAGGTTCTTTCGGGGAACGTCAGTTCCAAAGGCGTCTCGGCCAGGCTGCGGTGAAACGCCGCGATGGACTGGACGTGGTTGACAGCGCCAGCAATGGCGCCGCTCATGAATTGACCTTCGCGCAGGCAGGCATCTTCGCTCAGGCTGGGGCCATGGGGGTGCTTGACACCCCGCGCCGCGACAAGCAGGCTGTTGGCACTCAAGGCCTCCAGGCGCTGCCGGAAAGAGTTCTCATCATGCTGACCGGTCGCCCATTCTCGCTCCAAAGTGCAGATGCCATCGATCACAGGGGTCTTGAGGGACCGAACCCTCAGCCCAACGCTCTCGCCGGAGACCGCCGTGGCACCGGGACGGGAATCAACCACAAGGCGTTGGTACAGGGGACTCAAGGCACCAGTGGCGACGATCTCCCGGGTGGCCAGGTAAGCCGTCCCCATCTGGATGGCGTCGGCGCCCAACATGAACGCCCTGAAGGCGGTCTCGCGATTATAAATACCGCCGGCCAGCACCACGTACCGATCCCGGAAGAGCGCCGGTTCTTTCCGCTTGAGCTCCAGTGCTATCTGGGCCAGGGTCAAGGTGGAGTATTCGCCCACGTGTCCGCCGGCCTCGTTGCCTTCCAGGACAACAAAACGCACGCCGGCCCCGAGGGCCATGCGGATCAGATCCGCGCTCGAGGCCACGTAGATGGTTTGGATTCCGTGCTCCTGCAGGCGGGCGGCATGAGATGGGTCTCCGGCGGCAATGACCGCGTAGGGCGGGTGAAGTTGCTCGATCCAGGCGAGCTGCTCTTCGAGATGCGGATTTTCAGGCAGCGCGATAAAATTCACCGCGTACGGATTTTGGCCCATGATTTCCCCGAGTCCATTGAGGTCTTTCTCCAGGTCCGCACGGCTTTTGAGGCCTAAGGCCAACGTGGGCAGCCCGCCGGCCTCGGAGACCGCCTGGGCAAATTCCAGCGTATCGCTGATCCAGGTCATGGCACCTTGAATGATCGGATATCGGGTGCCAAGGGACCGGGCGGCGGCGTTCTCCACGAACCCATCCAGTTTATGCGGGGCCTCCCAGCAGAGACGCTCGACCTCATCTAGGAAAGCGGCCAGGGCCTGACGAGTAGCGCGGCCGAACCGTTCGGCGAATGCCGGCGCAAAGGCGGCCTCGGGGCCCATGAAGACGAGATCCTGGCGATCCAAGTCGCTTTCCAGCACCGGTACGACGGTCTCTTTGACCCAGCGGGCAAAGGCGCGGCGATGATCTTCTGTGACCGCGCATGAGAACTGGGCGTCGGCGTATCGCTTGAGTTCTTTGACCGCCAGCGAATTGCCCTTGTCATAGAATCGGCAGGCGACGTCGAGGCCGTGCCCCACCACGGTGGTGTGCTCGGGCCGCAGTCTGGACAGGCGCTGTTTCAGACTCTGATCGGCGGATATCAGATCGGTCTGCCAGTGGAGACTCTCGAAAACGACACCCTTTACGCCGCTGCACAGAAATGCCGCCGCAGCCTCAGGGGTGGCCACGCCGCCCCATATCATCACTTCGGGGCACTGCTCTTGATGGCTCGCCATTTCCCGCAGAGTCGCGTAAAGTATGCCGGTGGTTTCGTTGCTGACAAAGCCTGCGGTTTCGGCCCCTTTGAGAGCAACGGAGCGCGGCGGCTGCGCCAACTGAAGGATAAGGGTGAGGAGCGCCAGATCCCCGCTGATCGGAATACACGTGAACCGGCTCGACAACTCATGCAGCCGCTCAAGAAAGGCCTCGGGGGTGCCGGTGACAAGGGCCGGATGGTACTCCACCCAAAGGGTTTTTACACCGCTGTCCTGCAGGAAACACTCCAGGGTGGTATGCATGAGTTCTTCGGCGGTAATCTTTATATCCGTTGCCCCTGCAGCCCTGAGGGCCTTGGCGGTGTCATCTGTGGTGTGGGTGCCGACGTCGAATATGGCGCCGGTAAAGGTCTGGCGCGCCGCCTCGACCACAGCCGGCGTGATTTCATTGGGTCGCCACAGAAAAGAGAGTATGGGTCGTGATGGTCTCCTATCCATGATAAAAATAGCAGCCTCGGTCAAAAATTTTAATGAAACATGCGGGTTAAAGTGGCTGTTGCCAGCCTGAATTCAAGTCGGCTTCGGCGTGTCCCTCTGAGAGACTCATTTCGATCTCGCGCCTGAAATCTTCATAAGTTTCCGAATCTGAGTCACTGGGCACGACAAAGGGACGTCCCCATTCGATCGTTACCTCGCTAAACGGCTTGGGAATCAGGAAGCGGTCCCAGCTTCCCAAAATCCAGGCCTTCTTGGCTGATACGATGAGCGGCAGGATGACAGCACCGGAAACCCCGGCCATACTGATGAGTCCGGGTTTGACAACCCCCTTGGGCCCTCTGGGTCCATCCACGATATGAATAACTGCCGGGTTGGTCTTCAAGGCTTCCGTAATGGCGAACAAAGCTGACGTGCCGCCTTTCGAGCTGGACCCCCTCACCGGGACAAATCCAAACCGCCGGGCCAGCCTGGTGGCCAGCTCCCCATCTCTGCTCTGACTGATCATGATAATGGGGTCGAAATGTCTGAATTTCAAGACATAGGCCACCGCCGCCAACAGACGCTGATGCCACACGGCGACAATCAGCCGCCCGTAATCGCCCAGACACCCCAGAGCGATTTCCTCGCCGACGACCCGGATTCTCAGCAGAAAGAGGTAGCCGCGAAGCAGATAATAGCCCATGGGTATTAACCCGTATATGAGCAGGTAATGATAAGGACGCAGCGCCAATGAAAAACTCCTTATGATCGGATACGTTTTTGATGTGGTTGAGCTCCCGGGACCGAAATAAACATGGCGGCTGTATTTGGTATCTAGGGCGGCTTACCACAGATTGGAAAGCAGTCTATATGTATTGTAGCGGAAACCGTTTTTTTATCGGGACGGATTATGTTTATTTTTACCTTTTATGTCAATGAAGAATGCGGCCCACGATGTAATGGCCGTTTACAGCTGGCATTCCTTTATGAACGGTCAACATTCAACGTCCAGCGTTTGGCGAATTTGATTTATTCTAAAGTGGTTTGACCACTTCGCCATAATTTCCTTGACATCAATTATGCTTTAGGTCATCTTGACCATAATGATAGAGGTCAGGAGGCAAGCCATGATCGAAGAGACAGTCAATATTGCACAAGCTAAAAAGCATTTTTCAGAACTGTTGGGCCAAGTGGCTTTTGGTAAAAAGCATATTCTTATTACCAAAAGGGGTAAACCCATGGCTCGATTGGTCCCTGCGAACGAAAGCCATATCCACCTGTGCGATGCCAAGGGATGGTTAGAGAATGACGATCCTTTTTTTGATACCATCGATCGAATTATCTTGGATCGATCCAAACATGTGCCAAGAATGTTAAAAGAAATCCCCGCCGAATAATGTACCTGCTTGACACCAATATTTTGAGTGAACTGATTAAAAAGCATCCCAGCCCCTCAGTATTATCTCAATTGGGTTCAAAGCCGGCGCATACTTTGTTTACTTCATGTATCTGCATTATGGAATTGCGCTTCGGTAGTGTTCTCAGAGAAGATGCCGAAATTTTTTGGAAAAAAATTACCCAAGAGATTATTTCAAGGCTCAATATCGTTCCCATTGCCGAAAGGGAAGCTTTAAGCGCCGGGAACATTCTCGCTGAATTGCGTAAAAAAGGTGAAAGTATAGGATTGGAAGACGTGCTGATTGCAGCCTCAGCCCTTGCGAATCAATACAT
>JAQAZR010000045.1:0-4513 GCA_032127235.1 Deltaproteobacteria bacterium | reverse complement strand
GGGAAGCCGTGCAGCTGATCATGGAGCGGCTGCCGCTGCCCGGCGTTCTCGGGCGGGTGTGTCCGCATCCTTGTGAGACCCAGTGCCGGCGGGCGGAGATCGACACGGCGGTCGCCATCCGGAACCTGAAGCGCTTTGCCGCAGACCAGGTCGACCTGTCCGAACTGCCGCTGCCGGACATCACCGAGCGAAAGGAAAAGATCGCGGTGGTCGGTTCCGGCCCGGCTGGATTGACGGTGGCCTACTACCTGAGGTTGAAGGGGTACCAAATTACCGTTTTCGAGGCACTTGAGGTGTTGGGCGGCATGCTCCGGGTTGGGATTCCGGACTATCGCCTGCCCCCCGACATCCTGGACCGTGAGATCGGACACCTCTTGCGCCACGGAATAGCGGTTCAAACCGGAAAACGGCTCGGACGTGATTTCACCTTGCCGGATCTCGAGCAACAGGGGTTTGACGCCGTCTTTTTGGCCATCGGTGCCCATCTCGGCCTCGGTACCGGCATTGCGGGGGAAGACGAATTTGGCGGGGTGATCAATGCGGTTGAATTCCTGCGGGAGGTCAACTTGGGATCCCGCAGACGTCCCGGCGACAGGGTCGTGGTCGTCGGCGGCGGCAATGTGGCGGTCGATGCGGCCCGGGTTGCCAGGCGCCTGGGGAGTGAATCGGTGACGATCGTTTATCGGCGCAGCCGTGAAGAGATGCCGGCCTACCCGGAAGAGATCCAGGACGCCCTGGCCGAAGGCGTACAAATTCATTACCTGACCGCCCCGGCGCGGATTGTCGGAAAGGACGGCCGTGTGACCGGGTTCGAGTGCATTCGGACGGAGCTTGGCCCGCCGGATGCCAGCGGACGACGTCGTCCTGTGCCGGTAAAGGGCTCCGAATTTGTGGTGGAGTGCGATGCGGTCCTGCCGGCCATCGGCCAGCGAATCGATCTCAACTGGGCGGCGGACGGGTCCGGGCCCGATGCTACACGGCGCAGCACGATCCGGGTTCATCCGCACACCATGCAAACCTCGATTCCGTATGTGTTTGCGGCCGGCGATTCGGTTTCAGGTCCGGCCTCGGTGATCGAGGCCGTGGCGGCCGGCCACAAGGTGGTTGCGGCGATCGAGCGCTTCATCAACGGGGAGAACCTGGACGCCTATGCCGCCGAGATGGATTTGCGGCCGCCGCCCGGCACCGATTGGGCGGACATCCCCCGAAACATTGGTCCGGAAATGAGGGTGCAATCCCGTCATTTAGGAGCCGCCGAAAGGATGTCCTCTTTTGCCGAGGTCGATCGCAGCTTCACGGAAGCCGACGCCCGTCGTGAAGCCCGGCGCTGCCTGAACTGCGGTGTCTGCTGCGAGTGTATGGAGTGTGTGCGTGCCTGCGAGGCGGTGGCTATCGATCATGGCATGATGGAACAGGAGGTCCAGGTCAAAGTGGGCAGCATCATCCTGGCCACCGGGTACGATACTCTGGATCCGACGCCGATGAAACCCTTTGGTTACGGCGTCTATCCCAATGTGTTCACGGCCCTGGAATTCGAGCGCCTGAGCAACGCCACCGGTCCCACCGGAGGGAAAATACTGATTCGCGACGAAAACGGGGCGTTGACACGCTCGCCCCGGAGTGTGGCCCTGCTGCACTGTATCGGCAGCCGGGACGTGAACTACCACGAATACTGTTCCCGGGTGTGCTGCATGTACGCATTGAAATACACTCATTTAATCAAGGAAAAAGTTGGTCACGACACCAAAGTCTACGATTTTTACATCGACATGCGCTGTTTCGGCAAAGGCTATGAAGAGTTCTATCGCCGCTGCCAGGAAGAGGGCACGATTTTCATTCGGGGCAAAGTGGCCGAGATAACCGACCAGGCCATGCGACCCGGAGAGCAGGGTAAATTGATCGCCATCGGCGAAGACACTTTGCTGGGCCGCCGGGTGCGGGTGCCGGTCGACATGGTGGTCCTTTGCACCGCCATAGAGGCACGGAACGACGCCGGCCAAGTGGGACGCCTGTTTGGGGTCAACCAGGGCGCCGATGGATTTTTCCTGGAAGAGCACCCCAAGCTGGGGCCCCTCAACACGGCTACCGACGGGGTTTTCCTGGCCGGATGCTGTCAAAAGCCGATGGACATTCCCGATACGGTTTCCCAGGCCTCGGGCGCGGCCGGCAAGGCCTTGTCCCTGGCAACGCTTGGTAAGGTCGAAGTACCGCCCACCATTTCCTGGATCGATCCGGATATCTGTATCGGCTGCCAGGTCTGCATCGGTCTCTGTCCGTATGGCGCGATCGAATTCAACGAGCGCACGGGGGTGTCCGAAGTGAATCCCGCGGTGTGCAAGGGGTGCGGGAGTTGCTCCGGGTTTTGCCCGAGCGGTGCCGCCCGCAGTCGACACTTCAAGAGCGAGCAGATCTTTGCGGAGATCGACGGCATCATGGATGCCATCGCAAAGGTGGGGCGATGAACCGGGAAGGTTTGCCAGTTGGGCCGGTTGAGCCCGTTTGCCCGTGGGAAATCAGCCTGCTATAAAAAAAGGAGCTCTCAATGACAGATTTCGAACCGACCATCATCGCTTTCGTGTGCAACTGGTGCACTTACACAGCTGCAGATCTGGCCGGCACGTCCCGGCAGGCCTACCCCCAAAACGTCAGGATGATCCGGGTGATGTGCACCGGCATGGTCGACCCGCAGTACATCATCAAGGCGCTGCTGGAGGGGGCCGACGGCGTGTTGGTGAGCGGGTGCCATCCCGGGGATTGTCATTACATCAACGGTAACTTCAAAGCCCGGCGCCGGATCAAACTGCTGAAGGAGATTCTGCCCCGGTTCGGCTTCGAACCCGAACGGCTCAGGCTGACCTGGATCGGTGCCAGCGACGGCATTCAGTTTGCCGAAACCATGCGCGAACTGGTGGCCCAGGTGAAAACGCTGGGGCCGACCCAGGCAAAACTAAAGATGGTAATTTAATTTTATGCCGCGCTAAACGGCGCGGCATAAAATTAAATTTAAAGAAAAGAAAAAGGAAAAAAATAATGGCTTCAGCGAAGATCGAAGTGAAAGATCAGGACATATTGGAGGCTTTGAGGCAATTGCTTGGATCGATTTTGCGGATAGACGACGTCAAAGCGCTGCTTGTTCCCAGCCGATTGCCCATGAAGCAGATGGTGATGCCGATGCTGATCACGGATCCGGACCGACTGGACGGAATCGATCCGCTGGCGCCGGCCTACCCGATGAACACCGCCAAGGTGGTGTCGAAACTTTCGCGCAAACTGGTCGGCGGAACAATTGTGGTGGTCATGCGACCCTGCGAAATCCGCGCGTTCATCGAACTGGTAAAATTGAAGCAGGGCCGTCTGGAGGAGTTGATCATTCTGAGCATCGACTGTCTGGGGGCCTTTCGCAATGCGGACTATCTAAGGCTTGCCGGGGGCGACAGCCCGCTTACAAGTCTCGATTTCTGCCGCCGTGCGCTGGCCGGCAAAACCGGGACGGAAGAAGGAATCGATATCGCCCCGGCCTGCCGGGCCTGCGAATATCCGGTGGCCGAGGGTGCCGATGTCGTTATCGGACTGCTGGGAGTGGATGTCGACGACCACCTCTTGCTGCAGTCCCAAAGTGAAAAAGGGAGCAACCTGTTGAGTCGACTGGATTTACCGTCGGCCCCAACCGAGAAAAACCGCGAACAGGTCATTGCCGACCTTGTGGCCCGGCGCAGCGCCTATCGCGACGAAATGTTCAGCGCGACCGGTCAAGCCGTGCAAGACCTGGAGAGGCTGACCACCTATCTGGCCGGCTGCGTTAATTGCTACAACTGCCGGGTGGCCTGCCCCGTGTGCTACTGCAAGGAATGCGTCTTCGTTACCGATGTGTTCAACCACGAACCGATCCAGTATCTGCAGTGGGCCCAGCGCAAAGGGATGATAAAAATGCCGACCGACACGGTTTTTTATCACCTCACCCGCCTGGCGCACATGAGCACAGCCTGTGTGGGTTGTGGCCAGTGTTCCAACGCCTGTCCCAACGACATTCCGGTGATGGAACTCTTTCGGACGGTCGCCCAAAGCACCCAGCAGGCATTCGATTACGTGGCGGGCCGCGGTGTCGACGAGAAACCGCCGTTGTCCGAGTTCAGGGAGAACGAATTCAACGAGGTGGTTGGGATCGGGGTGAAATAGGGAGTAGTTAAGTCAGTTAGGTCAGTTAGGTCAGTTGAGTCGGATGGGTCGGTGGAGTGGTTAGGTCAGTGACAGGGAAAACCGACAATACTGATCCAACAGACAAAACTGACCAACTGAAAACACCGGAGGTATTATGTTTAGGAAAATCGGAAGCGCTTTGGTAGTCGGTGCCGGCATAAGTGGCATTCGCGCGGCACTCGATCTGGCCGAAACAGGATACGGGGTCACCCTAATCGACCGCGCACCGCATCTGGGCGGGATTCTCAGTCAGCTGGACTATCAGTTTCCCACGGATCACTGCGGCATGTGCAAGATGCTGCCTTTGGTCGATCGC
>JAQAZR010000044.1:0-4022 GCA_032127235.1 Deltaproteobacteria bacterium | reverse complement strand
CAGCGGATCATTTTGAAGGGAGACGTGCCCAGCCCGATCCGTCCGCCGCCGGGCTGCCAT
Organism: Deltaproteobacteria bacterium; assembly: GCA_032127235.1. Lineage (GTDB taxonomy): Bacteria > Desulfobacterota > Desulfobacteria > Desulfobacterales > SG8-13 > JARFQH01. The sequence goes on along the minus strand of JAQAZR010000044.1, from coordinate 3,962 downwards.
TTCCATCCCCGCTGCTCTTTCCGGATGGATATCTGTGACAAGCAGAAGCCGCAGCTCAAGGACGTCGGGGGCGGTCACGCGGTCAGTTGTTTCCTGTACTGACGGTGCTGTCATTTTATATAGCGCAGTTGCCGGGCTGTGAAACGAGGACATAGAAACAAGAGAATTCCTTGTCAACCTAACCAACTGAAAGGAGAAAATCATGAAGAAAAACCGTTTTGGATTGATGCTGTTGCTCTGCACCGTGGTGCTGCTGGCAGGCGTATGCCCGGCTCTGGCGGAAACCTCCCTTGTGGCGGCCCAGGACGACCCGCCCCGCATGATGAACCCTCAGGGGGACGACTCCGATGCCGGCCTGCAGTATTTCGCCAATTTTTTTGATGGTCTGCTGGAGCGCAAAGGACCCCAGGGAATTCTCGCCCCGGCGCTGGCGGAGCGCTGGGAGCGTTTGGACGCGCTCAGCTGGAAATTCTGGCTGCGCAAGGGCGTCACGTTTCACAACGGCAATCCCTTCACGGCCCAGGACGTCAAGTTCACATTCGAACGGTTGAGCAACCCGGAAGTCTCGGAGTTCATCAACACCGGTAAATCCATCGACAAAATCGACATCATCGATGATTACACCGTGGTGATCAAGACCAAGGATCCGATTCCCTGGTTTGCCAACAACATGCATCAGATCTTTATCATGGACAAGGAAGACACGGAATCCCGCGACGCCGGCGATGTGACCATCCGTCCCAACGGGACCGGTGCTTACAAGTTCGTGGAATGGGTCAAGGGATCGTACGTAAAGATGGAAGCCAACGAAAACTACTGGGAAGGCGCACCCCCCATCAAAAAGGTGGAAATCCGCCCGATCACCGAATCGTCCACCCGCTTTGCCGCTCTGTTCTCCGGCCAGGTGGACCTGGTCACCGGTGTCCCGGTGGAACTCTACGACAAGGTGGCGGCCAACCCCCAGGTCGATGTGATCAGCCGCCCGGCCCGCCGGAGCATCTTCCTGGCCCTGGGCAACAAACCCGGGTCGCCCATGGCGGACATCCGGGTGCGCAAGGCCATGAGCATGGCCATCGACGAAGATGAAATCATCCAGAAGGTCATGCGCGGCCATGCTAACCCGGCCGCCCAGATTCCAGATCCCCCTACCATCGGCTACCGCGAGGATCTGAAACGGCTGCCGTACAATCTGGCCAAGGCCAAAGAACTGCTCAAGGAAGCCGGGTTCGAAAAAGGCTTCGCGGTCACGCTGACCGGCCCCAACGACCGCTACATCCAGGATGCCAACATTGCCGAGGCGGTGGCCAAGTACCTGGCCAAGGTGGGCATCACCGCCAGGCTGGACGTCAAACCCAAATCGATCTTCTTCCCGGAAGTCAGCGAGGGTAAACTGGAGTTCTACCTCATCGGCTGGTTCGACGGCACCTTCGACATGGGCCGGACCTATTTTAAATTGGCCCACACCCGGGATCAGGCAAAAGGCTACGGCGAGCTGAACGGCGCCAACTACAGCGATCCCGACATCGACAAACTGCTCGAATCCACCGCCGAGATCATCGATCCGGTCAAACGTGGCAAAGTGTTGCAGGATCTCAACAAGATGGCCATGGTGGACAAGATCGTCTGGATTCCGCTGCACTATCAGCAGGACCTCTATGCCATCCTCAAGGGCAAGGGAATTGACTTCAAGCCGCGTCCCGATCGTTGGATGGTGTATAAGGAGATCAGCATCAAATAACGCCGCATCGGTAGGGCCTGACGTGCCCGAGTGTGAAGACGGAAACCACTTTTTCGACTTTTCCTTGGGCGCTTCAGGGGATGCCATCACCATAAACTGCTCAGAAACCGTCGTCATCAGGTATTTTTCTCATGCTCACCTACATCGCCCGCAGACTGATCCAAGGCTTTGTGGTGCTCCTGGCCGTGTCGCTGATCTGTTTTATCATCTTCCGTTACATGGGCGATCCGGTGGTCACCATGGCCGGGCGATACGCCACTTTTAAAGAACGCGAGGAAGTACGGAAACTCTTCGGTTTGGACAAGCCGATGGCCGTCCAATACGGGCGTTTCATCTGGAATGCAGCCCACGGTAACTTCGGTAAATCGTACGTGAGCCGCGTACCGGCCCTCGAACTGATCATGGAACGGTTTCCGGCCACATTCGAACTGGCCGCCAGTGCCGTTTGCCTGGCGTTTATCAGTGGCCTGGGATTGGGGGTGATCGTCTCCATAAAACCGTTTTCCGTGCGCAACCGCTTGATCATGGCCGCGTCTTTGGGAGGGATATCCATCCCCACCTTTTTGACCGGAATTTTGCTGATCATGATCTTCGCCGTTTTTCTGGGCATTCTGCCCTCATACGGCCGGGGGGATACTGTTCAGGTCGGCTTCTGGCGCACCGGCCTGTTGACGATCAGCGGCATCCAACATCTGATTCTGCCGGCCATCACTCTGGCGAGTTACCAACTGGCGGTGCTGTTGCGCTTGACGCGGGCGGGCATGCGCGAAGTGCTGACTCAGGAATACATCAAAACCGCATGGGCCAAGGGATTGTCCCCCGCCAAGGTCATTATCAAACACGCGCTGCGCAATGTCATGATTCCGGTGATCACCATCACCGGCCTTCAGTTTGGAGAAGTCCTGGCATTTTCAATCGTTACCGAGACCATCTTTCAGTGGCCGGGCATGGGCAATCTTCTGCTCACCTCGATTTACGAGAACGACCAGCCGGTGATCGTAACCTACATCATGCTGGCCTCGGTCATTGTGATTACCCTGAACATGATCGTCGACATCCTTTACGCAGTTTTGAACCCGAAAATCCGCTATGACTAAACGGCTCATCAAATCCCGGATGCTCTCTAGCTACCTGCACGATCCATCGGCGATTGTGGGAAGCGTCATTCTGCTGCTCTTCATCCTGGCAGCCCTGCTGGCGCCCTGGGTCACCCCGCAGAACCCCTACGACCTGACCACGCTCAGCCTGGACCATTTTCTGACGCCGCCGATCTGGATGGAGGGCGGGACCGCACCCTTTGTATTCGGTACGGACGACCAGGGACGCGATATTCTCAGCACCATCATTTACGGCTGCCGCACGTCCCTGATGGTCGGATTTGGGGTCGTGCTGGCGGCAGGGTCGTTCGGAATTCTCATGGGACTTCTGGCGGGGTATTACGGGGGTTGGCTCGATGCGGTGACCATGCGATTGGCCGACACCTTTTTCTCCTTTTCAACCACATTGCTGGCGTTTTTACTCCTCGGCATCTTCAAACACGGCGGCATCCTGGTCGTCATCATCGCGATCTGCATCGCCGACTGGGTGCGCTATGCCCGCACCATGCGGGGAAGCGTTCTGGAAGTCAGGGAGGAAGCCTACGTCATGGCCGCCAAGGCCTCCGGTGCCAGAGACGTCAGGCTGCTCGCCCGTCACATACTGCCCAATGCCATGCCGCCGATTTTCGTAGTGGTGGCAGTTGACCTGGCCGTGGTCATCATGCTCGAAGCGACCCTGAGCTTTCTGGGCGTCGGCGTGCCGTTGACCGAACCCTCTCTGGGCATGATGATAGCCATCGGAAAGAACTACCTCTATGCCGGCATGTGGTGGATGATCGTCTTTCCGGGGGCGGCCCTGGTGCTGTTGGTGGTGGGGATCAATCTCTTTGCGGACTGGCTCAGGGAAGAACTGAACCCGCGGATCGAGCGGCACGGTTGAAGCCGATCACGTAGTGATTGGCGTGAAAATAAGGCCCGCGGATGTCGGTAACGGCGACGTCATCCGGTGTGACCTCGACATTGACGATGCGCCGCTCCCTGAGAGAGCCGATGGTGTATCCGATCTCTCTCGGCGGGCCTTCACAGTATACAGAATGCACTCCCTGACTCCCCATAGCGAGCGGTTCTCGGTTGGGCCATCGAGAGGACTAAAGGTACGCTCTTGATTCAGGCGCCCGGTGCCCCTC
>JAQAZR010000043.1:0-4296 GCA_032127235.1 Deltaproteobacteria bacterium | reverse complement strand
ATCACCGGACACATGGCCTCGCTGGCCAGGGAGTTCATGGTGCCGGCTGTCCTGAACACCGGTGAGGCCACGAAGGCCATCGCCCCGGGCATGGAGGTGACGGTCGATGCCTATTCCGGACGGGTTTATCTCGGCAAGGTGTCGGAACTGCTCGACATCAAACTGCAGAGGGGCGACTTCATGAAGGACTCGCCGGTCTTCGAGCGATTGCAAAACGTCGCTGCATTCATTGTCCCCTTAAACCTGATCGACCCCCAATCCGAGGCCTTTCAACCCCATAACTGCCGGACGATCCACGACATCATGCGGCTGGCCCACGAATTCTCCTACAGGGCCATCTTCGAATTCAGCAGCCTGGCTTCCGACGTGGGGCGCCTGTCTTTCAAGCTGGACGCCCGCCTGCCGCTGGACCTGCACATCATCGATCTGGGGGGCGGCCTTGTAGATGTGCCTGTGGGAGCCCGCAGCGTCGCCCCGGAACAGATTGCCTCGGTTCCCTTCAAGGCGCTGCTGAAGGGAATGCTGCGCGAAGACGTGGCTGCGACCAATCCGCGACCGGTCAACCTCAAGGGGTTCATGTCGGTGATGAGCGAACAGATGTTGACGCCGACGAACATCGCCTTGGAAAGATTCGGTGACAGGAGTTATGCCATCATATCCGACAAGTATGTCAATTTCAGCTCGCGGGTCGGTTACCACTATAGTGTGGTCGACGCCTACAGCGGTCTGACAGTGAACAAGAACTACATCAATTTTCAGTTCAAGGGGGGCGCCGCCGACGATGTTCGTCGCAGCCGGCGTTCACGCGGCATCGCCAAGGTGCTGCAGTCGCTCGGTTTTATCGTAGATACCAAGGCGGATGTGGTGAGGGCGCGCTTTCAGAAGCATCCGGCCGAGGCGATCGAAGAGGCTCTCGATCACCTCGGCCGGCTCCTGCAGTTCACGCGTCAGATGGACATGCTGATGCAAAGCGAAGCCAGCGTGACGATGCTGGCCGAATGCTTTCTGAACGGGGATTACCAACTGTGCCTGGAGAAGTTGGCGACCGACAGAGAAACAGCGTAAAGGGCCCCGGTCGCCGAATTTACGGGCCAATCGGCCTATTATGCCCCGTCAAGTATGCGCCGCATTTTTTCTGAGAAAGCCTGAAGATCGAAAGGCTTTTGAATAAATCCATTACAGCCCCGATCGAGTATTTGCCGGGCCTGGCCTTCGATGCTGTAGCCGCTCGACAGCAGAACCTTGACCGATGGGTCAATCTCTTTCAATCTGTCAAAGGTATCACTCCCGCTGAGTCCGGGCATGATCATGTCCAAAATGACGAGTTTGACTTGACCGCGATGGCGGTTGAACACGTCGATGGCTTTTTGTCCGCTATTAGCCGTCAACACCCTGTAGCCCAGTTTATCGAGCATCTTTTGACCGACAGCCAGCATCATGTCTTCATCATCGACCAAAAGAACCGTTCCTTCACCGGAAAATACCTGTTGGGGCGCCGGATGGTCCTCAACGGCTTGTTTTTGCGATGCCGGTAAAAATAGAGTGAACGTGGTTCCAAGGTCCTTGATACTGTCGACAGTGATGAAACCGCTGTGATTCCGGACGATGCCGTAGGACGACGCCAGGCCGAGCCCGGTTCCCTGTCCCCTTTGCTTTGTCGAGAAAAAAGGCTCGAATACCCGCCTGCGAGTGGATTCATCCATACCGCAACCGGTATCCTTGACGGATATCTTCACGTAGCGGCCGGGAGGGACGTTATGGCGGCCGGTCAATGATCTGGTCAAGTTTACGTTTTCGGATTTCAAAAAGAGACTTCCGCCTTGAGGCATTGCCTGAGATGAGTTGACCAGCAAGTTCAACAGGACCTGCTCAATTTGAGTACGATCCGCATCGACGGTCCAGACGTCATCCTGATACTCGGTGTTGATGACGATCTCTTTCTTCGTGCGGCCGAACATATCGGCAATGGTCCGGATGATTTGGTTGATATCGATCGGCCTCACTTCATATTTACCGCCTCTGGCATATCCTAACAGTTGTCGCGTCAGATTCGTGGCCCGCTTGACGCACTCCTCGATGCTCTTTAAATGATCGTAGTGTGGATGATACGGATCGGTATCCATCATCATCAGCGAGTTGCTTCCCTGGATACCCAACAACAAGTTATTAAAATCATGAGCGATACCTCCCGCCAAGGTGCCGATTGCCTCCATCTTTTGCGCTTGTTGGAGACTGGCCTCCAGATTTTTTTGCTCCGTGATGTCCCGCATGAAATTCAAGGTGGCCGGCCTTCCTTCCCATAGTATCCTGACGGCATTCAGCTCGACGATGAATTCCGCGCCGTGCTTGTTGATTACCCTGAATGAATAGGTTGTCGGCAGGTCTTCTTCTCCGGCCAGTCGCCTCCGGTGCATATCGAATACCAATTGATGATCTTCGGGATGAATGAATTCTTTGTAGCGGAGAGGTTGAAACTCTTCGTTTTCATAACCGAGGATTTCCAGGGTTTTGGGGTTTGGGAATTTGATGGTTTCATCCTGAATGATGAAAATGGCCTCGGTCGCATTGTCAACGAGGTTGCGGTATTTTTCCTCGGATTCGATCAGTGCATTCTGCGCCAGTATCCGCTCGGTGATGACTTCTGTGAACATGATGAGGCCGCCGATCTCACCGTTTGGTTTGCACCATGGGTATACCTTGCGCCTGACCCAGTCCAGAGTCCCATTCGCACGAACAAATGGCTCCTCTTCATTTTCGATTATTTCACCCGAGAAACATCTTTTGTGTTCATCTTTCCATCGCGCCGGTATCGATTCAAAGACGTCGTAATGGGAACGGCCGATCAAATTGTCGTCGTTGAGCTTGTAGTCCGTTATCCACCGACGGCTGTATGCCAGGTACCGCATCTTCAAATCGCATACAGCCACCGAAGCCGGTGTGTTTTCAATGAAAATACGAAGCTGCTTCTCGCTTTCACGCAGGGCCTTCTCGGTTTCGCTTCGCTTTGTCGCTTCCTCTTCGAGCGCTTGGACCCTTCTGGCCAACTCGTCATAGGTGGGTTTTATGGGCTTTTGCTTTGGCAGCATAGACGGTGTCTTTTAAATTCCGAAACCGGTTACTTGCATTATTTGCAGCAGTTAATGATTTTTTTGTCGAAGAACTTCATTTTATGGGTCAATCTCACCGCAATTGCAAGCCGAAAATTGAACCCGACGACTATGCTGAATTACTGGAGACGTCCGGTTATATTCCGGTACCGGCACACAATGAAGAGCGCCATAAAAAAGGCGTGAGAGTCGGGCGGGAAGAAGACCGAACGGGTCCTTCTGTTCTTTATTTTTTCATGAAGAGCGAAAAAGGTATCAGGGCAGAGTGGCTCCCACTTTGCGCTCGTGCGCCGCGTAGATCTTATCGAGCAGGGCTTCGATGTCGCAGGGCTTCAGCAGGTAGTCGAAGGCGCCGAGCCTTACGATCGCCATGGCCGTGTCGACCGCGGCGTGCCCGCTGAGGATGATCACCTCGGCGGGGCATCCGCGTTCACGCAGGTTCTTGAGGACTTCGATGCCGTCCATGCCGGGCATTTTGACATCCAGCAAAACGACGTCGTAAGCACAGCGGTCGATTTCAGCCAGAGCCGCGGCGCCGTCGGACGCGGCCGTCGCTTGGATTCCTTTGGCCATGAGGATCTTGAGCAGGGTGGTTCGGAATCGTTCCTCGTCGTCGACGATAAGGACTCTTATTTTTTCATTTAAGCCGGTCATTACAATTACCTCACCGTAAACTTCGAAGCATAACAATAAATTCAGCCTTTCCACTTCAGACAAAGCTCTACAAGGACAACATTTCAAACGACTTCGTGTCTATCCAAGGATTCACACTCACCACCGGGCAGGGGGCGTTCAGGATCACGTACTGGGCGGTGGAGCCAAAGACCAGTTTGCCGACTTTCGATCGCCGGCGCACACCGATGATAATCTCATCGATTCCGTTTTCATTGGCAAACTGCACCAGGTCCTCGCCCGGGCTGAGGCCGCGCACCAGAAGGTGGGGTTCGGACGGGATGTCCTCGTCTGTGAAGGTGCGGTTGACCCGCCCGAGTTCGTGTTCGGCATTGTCAAATTCTTTGCGTTCTACATCTTGACCGCCTTCCATGGAGCGCACGAGATAGACCTTTTCGGCCTGAAAGGCCCTGGCGTGCCGTTTCGCCAGTTCGATCGCCGCCAGGGCCGCATTGGACCCGTCGTATCCGACCAGAAGTTTCATGTGAATCCTTTCTGAAAAGAAATCCGCCACCAT
>JAQAZR010000042.1:0-4972 GCA_032127235.1 Deltaproteobacteria bacterium | reverse complement strand
GGGGCCGCGGCCACGGCGGCGAAAACGTCATGCGCACCGGTCACGGTCTCTGCCGGCAGATTCAGTCTTTTGCAGATGCTGATCACCTGGGTGTCGCCTGCAACCGTCTGATCGACATAGATCTTTTTTATGGCCATGGTGATTGAATCAATGAAAAATGTCTCGGGGTGACCTCAACTCGTTGACACCTGACACGCCATCCTCTATACCTGTTTCCAGCGCATCCGCCGGAGCCGAAACATAACACATATTAACGGTAATGTCTTATTGCCTGGAAAGAGGCTGGCCATGACGCCCGAATTAATGATCAGTCGACGCCTGTTCGCCCTGTTCCTGCTCGGTTGCCTCCTGTTCAACTATCCGATTCTGTCTCTATTCAATCTGAACGCATTCCTGTTCGGTATTCCGCTCTTATACTTTTACATGTTTGCCGTCTGGACGGTTTTGATCGTCATCATCGTCTTCGTCACCCGGCCGCGCGAGAAAACGCGATCCGCTGCGGGACGCCGTCGAAACAGCCCCGAACTTTGAGAGGTGCATGCTGACAACCGAAACCATTCTGTTTTTTTCCTTCGGCTACATCGGCCTGCTGTTCGCCATTGCCTATATCGGCGACCGGCACGCGAAAATCGGGCAGAGCCTCGTCAGCAATCCTTACATTTACGCCCTTTCCCTGGCCGTCTACTGTACGGCCTGGACCTTTTACGGCAGCGTGGGACGCGCGGCCACCAGCGGTGTGGGATTTCTGCCGACCTACATCGGACCGACGCTGGTCGCAACGCTCGGCTGGTTCGTGCTGCGCAAGATCATCCGCATCAGCAAGGTGCATCGCATCACCTCCATCGCCGATTTCATCGCCTCCCGCTACGGCAAGAGCACCACTCTGGGAAGTGTCGTGACCATCATCGCCGTGCTGGGCATCATTCCTTACATTTCGCTGCAGCTGAAGGCCATTTCGACCAGCTATCTGGTGATCAAAGACTATCCGTTGATCCACATTCCGCGTCATTTTGCCGAAATCCCGGTTTTCCACGACACGGCGTTTTACATCGCCCTGATTCTGGCGGTTTTTACGATCCTGTTCGGCACGCGGTCTCTGGAGGCCACCGAACGGCACGAAGGGCTGGTGGCCGCCATCGCCTTCGAGTCGATCGTCAAGCTGATCGCATTTCTGGCGGTCGGTATTTTCGTCACCTACGGAATCTACAACGGGTTCGGCGACATTTTCAGCCGCGCTAGGGCCGTCCCGGAACTGCAGCGGTTATTCACCCTCGATATCCGGACCGGGTCGTATGCCGAATGGTGCATTCATATTTTTCTGTCCATGATGGCCGTCATGTTCCTGCCGCGCCAATTTCAGATCATGGTGGTGGAAAACGTCAACGAAGACCATTTGAACAAGGCCATCTGGCTTTTTCCGCTCTACCTGCTGGCGATCAACATCTTCGTCCTGCCGATAGCGTTCGGCGGCGTGCTGCAATTCGGTACCGGCAGCATGGATGCCGACACGTTCGTACTGACGCTGCCAATGGCGAATCACAATGAGAGCCTGGCACTGCTCGTTTTCATCGGCGGCATGTCGGCCGCAACCGGCATGGTCATCGTTGCGACCATTGCGCTGTCGACCATGATCTGCAATGACCTGGTCATGCCGGTTTTGCTGCGGCTGCCCTCGCTGCGGATGGCCCAGCGCGCCGACCTGAGCGACATCCTGCTGGCCATCCGCCGCGGCAGCAATGTTCTGGTGATGATGCTCGGCTATGGCTATTTTCATTTCGTCGGTGAATACTACACCCTGGTGTCGATCGGCCTGATCTCGTTTGCGGCAGTGGCCCAATTTGCACCTGCGATCCTCGGGGGTATTTTCTGGAAACGCGCCACGAAAACCGGTGCGTTGAGCGGTCTGGTCGCGGGTTTCTTTTTATGGGTCTACACCCTGGTCCTTCCTTCCCTGGTGCAGGCCGGCTTCATGGAGCCGGGATTCGTGACCCGGGGTCCCTTCGGCGTTGCCTGGCTGAAACCGTTTGCCTTGTTCGGTCTGCAAGACTTCGACCATGTGGCCCATGCCGTATTCTGGAGCTTGCTCTTCAACACCCTCCTCTATGTCGGCGTTTCGCTGTACAGCCGCCCCAGCGCCATCGAGCACTCTCAGGCCACGCTTTTTGTCGAAGCGTATCGCTATGCCGGGGAAACCGACGGATCGAGTTTCTGGCGGGGAACGGCCTCGGTCGGGGACCTCAGGTCGCTGCTGGTCCGTTTCCTGGGCCGGGAGCGGACCGAAGAAGAGCTGGCCGCTTACGCGCACAGGCACATCAGCGGCAGACGGCGCTACAAATGGGAAGACGATCTGGAAGCCGATGCCGGTCTGGTCAACTACGTCGAAAAGCTCCTGGCCGGAACCATCGGATCGGCGTCAGCACGGGTGGTGGTCTCCAAGACGGTCAAGGAAGAGCCGCTGGGCATCGAGGAAGTCATGGACATCCTGGATGAAACCCGCCAAGTCATCGCTTACAGCCGCGAGCTTGAAAAGGCGAGCGCCGACCTCAGGGCGGCCAACGAACGGTTGAAAGAACTGGACCGGCTTAAGGACGAGTTTATTTCGACGGTCACCCATGAATTGCGCACGCCGTTGACGTCGGTGCGGTCCATCGCCGAGATTCTGCACGCCAACCCCGGCATCGAGCACCGGCAGCATCAGGAGTTCACCGCCATTATCGTGAAAGAAAGTGAACGGTTGACGCGCTTGATCAACCAGGTGCTCGACTTTCAAAAAATCGAAACCGGTCGGATGGCGTGGCAAATTTCAGAAGTCGATCTCAAAGCGGTCATTCACGATGCCCTGTCGTCCACCAACAGCCTTGTGCAGGAAAAGCGGATCCGGGTCGAGCAGGATATCCCCGATCTGGTGCCGACCGTGTCCGGCGACCGCGATCGGTTGATCCAGGTCATGGTGAACCTGATCTCGAATGCGGTGAAATTCTGTGCCGATGATGACGGCCGCATCGGGATCGGCGTTGCCGTGGCGCCGGATCATGTTCAGGTTGCAGTCAAAGACAACGGGATCGGCATCAGCCGCAAAGATCGCGAGATTATTTTTCAGGAATTCCGGCAGATAAAGCACACTCTCAAGGGCCGTCCACCGGGCAGCGGCCTGGGACTGACCATCACCCGGCGGATCATCGGTTTTCACGGCGGTCGTATCTGGGTGGAGAGTGAACCCGGCCAGGGGTCGACCTTTTTCTTCACCCTGCCGCGAGGGAAACGCCCGGCCTATCTCACAGAAAAAAAACACATCGTTCCAAGTGAGTGATATCTTCCCCTCCCTCCCCTCTCCGCTTGTTTCCCGTCACAGTCTCTCCATCAACTGTTAGCCTCCCGCCCGAAGCACACCCTCTTCTTCCTTTTCCCTTATGCCTTACACCTTAAACCTTAAACCTTACACCTTACACCTTCTTCAGTACTTCAAGCGGGCATAGTAGGATTTGCGGGAGGCGGAACGGGCCTGTCTCAGCGTCGTGATCCCCTGACTTTCGAGCAGCGGGATCAGCTTGAGGAAGATCTCGCCCGTGGCGATGGCATCACCAAGGGCCGTGTGGCGGCCGACGATGCTGACGCCCAGTCGCTCGGCTATCTGCTCCATATCATGATTCTTATGGCCGGGGTGCACGACGGCGGACAGGAGCAGGGTGTCCAGTACCGGATTCGCGAATTTAACGCCGGCGGCGGCTTCTTTAAGCTGCAGCATCCGCATGTCGAAAGCCGCGTTGTGCGCCACCAGGATCGTTTCATCGGCAAACTGGTGAAAGAGAGGCAGCACCCGTTCGATGGTGGGTTGATTTATGAGCATCTGCGGTTGGATGCCATGAATACCGATCGACTGTGGGGAGATTTCGCGTTGCGGATCGACCAGTTGGTCGAAGAATTCGGTGTGCAGCAACCGGTTGTTGACGACGCGAACCGCACCGATCGAGATGATTGCATCCCCGCCCTTCGGATCGAGACCGGTGGTTTCCGTGTCAAATACCGTGTAAGTCAATTCGGTCAATTTGCGGTTGTCCAGTTCCGGAATCTGTCCTGGTTGACTGAAAAGATCGAAGTCAAAAAACTCCGGTCGACTCTTCGACAAAATGGTCAGGTTGCGGATGTGTTCGACATCGGCCGTATCCGTCGCCGGAAACAGGAACCGCAGGTAGGCCTGTCCGCCGGGGCCTAAGGAGTGCGACCAGATTTCGGCTCTGTGATGCCCGATGACCTCTCTGAGCGTCGAGGACAGCACTTCGCCGGCAACCGCTACCGGTTGATCCTGCCATTTTCGAATGGTTTCCATCCTAATCGGTCTGCCGGTCCATATGAAATCGAGACAGGCGAAACGTCCTTCTCTGAGAACCCGGCAAGAAAACGTGTCACAGCCGGTTTCCGTTCGCAACCGTTCCTGCGCAAACAGCAGGGCGGCGACGATGGAGTAGCTGTCGACCTGAATCCAGACGTCGACATCACCGGTTTCGACCTGGACCGCCAGGCCGAGCTTCTCCCTGGTCTTGCCGGCCAACGCGGCGATGACCTCGCCGGCCGGAACGCGGACCAGCGGATAACGGGTCTGCGACTGGCGGGAGTAATAGGAAGTGGTTTTGTCGATGACTTTACCGATGGCGATCGATTCCTGGTGGATTATCTCTTTGAATCTCTGCAGCTGTCGGCTGTCCATACCCGGGTAGTCGAGGATTGCTTCAATGGCGGCCCTGATACTTGCCAGCGAGGACCGTGTGCTGCGGGAGAGAGAGCGCAACAGAGTGTCCAGCTGTTTTTCGGTCTCGAGCTGCTGGGTTATGTCGTGAAAGATGAGAATGAAGCCGGTAAATTCCCGCCGGTGGTTCAGGATCGGTACGGCTTCGACCCGCAGCAGCCGGCGCTCCTGACCGAAGACCACGAAGTAGGCCACGACATCCGATTCTTTCCGCTCCAGTTTGCCTGC
>JAQAZR010000041.1:0-2742 GCA_032127235.1 Deltaproteobacteria bacterium | reverse complement strand
GAACGGATTGTGCCTCAACCGCACCAACCAGTCGTAGGAAATTTTCAGCAATCCGCGTTCGCCCTGAATCGCCATCTGCCCGAGAAAGAGGACCTTATCATTGTCGGGAGGCCGCTGACCGTAAAGAGGGTCGTCAGGCGGGAAAGGCAGCGCCACATGGGACAGAGAGATCACCCCGGTCGGCCAGGCAAGGTTGAGAGGTTCGGTTTCTGACACATCATTTGATAACGGGGCTTTTCGGTGTGCGACCATCTGGAAACTTTCCGGGTTCTCGTTGGTCACCAGTGTAAGGGTGAAAGGCAAGTTCCTGTCGGCCATCAACCGGTCGGTCAGCGGTGCCGGGTCGTCGATGAGCAGATTGGTCTTGGCGGCGTATCGATTGATGTCGAACAAAACCAGTTCATGTCCGTGCGGTCCGAGGGGTTTGAGCAGACTGTCAACCACGGCATTTGGCAACACCGTTGCATCGACCGTCGATTTGAAAACCAATGTCGGCGGAAAAAGTTTCAGCGCACCGCTTTGTGCCTGGGCGGAGATGCGCCTATCCACTTCGCGCGTCAGCCGGTGAACCTGGGACCCGGCATGGGTGGCAAAAGAGTTGTACTTGTAAGGATCGAATTCAGGCTGAATCGATAACCAGGCGAGTCGTCCCAGGCCGGGGACTCGGGATAACCCGTCCTTCAACGCGGCCAGCCCCGCCGCCGGATGAAGCCCTATGGCCGGTGAAATCAGGACCAGGCTGGCCGGCAGCGGAGAAGCAATTCCTTCCAGCGCGTCAAGACTGTAGTTCAGTGCCAGCGGTGCCCCGGTCGAATACCCCACGATGTGGATCGGCTTCTGTCCCACCTTGGATGTGAGATGCGCGATACACAACCTCACCACGGCGGCCATATCCTCCCATTTGATGTATTTGAGCCCCGATGGCGCCGTTCCGTGACCGGGAAGGCGCACACCGATGACCCAGTAATTGTGCTGGTTGAGTGTCTTTCCCAAGGCCCGCAGGCTGTAGGGCGAGTCCGACATGCCGTGCAATAAAAGGACGCCACCGATCGGCGAATCGGCCGTAAGTTCAAAGGTGCGGTTCCAGTTGGGCTTGCGGTGTTGCGGATCAGCCGCGCTGCCGGAACTGTAGCGGTCGAGCTCAAATTCGGGTCCGGTTCCCGTGCGGGCGTAAACCTTCTCTTCCAGTTGCGCGACCAGCTTCTCTTCCAGTTGCCTGTAATCATCGAAGGTTCGGATCTCATCTAATTTTCCGGTCGTGAATTCCGCCGTCAGCCTCTCGGTGTGCCAGGGCTTCAGCGATGGGTTGCTGCACCCCAGGATATTCAAGGCCATTGCCCCCACGATGCACCCAAACAGGATCCCAGTGAGTGGCCATCTCTTCCCTCCAGGGACAATGGCGATATGTTTCATGTGGACCTTCTCCTTCGATGGTGGGCAGGAATATGGGTTGCCCGGCAATGACGACTGTTTGAATGACCAAATGTTAGACGCTACCGTCCGCCGGTCAAGACCCAGTACACCTTGCCCTCGGCCGTCTCGAAACGGTATTCCGGCCGGCTCAGGGGCATATCGACATTGGCCAGCCGCAGAAACAGGTCGTCGAAAAACTCGGGCGTTTCCAGGCTGAAATTATGGAAGTTGCGGGTCCGGTTCACCGGGGTGACATCCACCACCGTGATGGCGGTGTTGTCCGGCTCGACCAAACCGAAAATTGCGGCGGCGGCTTCGAGCTGGTCCGGATTGTTCGGATTGAGCGTGCTTTCTCCCAGGCGTCTGGACCGATTGATAAAGCGGCTCATCAGGAGAGCCCGGTCATTGGAGGACACATACACCGTGAGATTCCTGGCCAGGGCGAGGATCTCCCGCTTGAACTGATCGTTGAATTCCGCTTTGTCGACATCCGGCGCCGTCAGCACCACGTTTTCGATCTCGGTCTGCGCATCCGCCAGGTCCGCCTCGCGGTAAAGGGTGCTGAACGCGTGCACGACCACCTGACCCCCCATGCTGTTGGCAACCAGCCACAACCTGTCCGGTTGAACCTGCCGGATGATCAATTCCATAGTTCGGGCCAGTTCCGCCCCGGACTCCGAGGCAATCGCTTTCGCCCGCCGATACCCGCGCAGGGTCGACCCCTGATCGCCCGGCCAGTCGAAAACCATTACGGGCGCATCGATGTCGAGGACATGACCCAGAAAAGCGGTCTTGCGCAGGGCCGAAGGAAACCGTTCCCTGAATCCGTTGACGTTGATCAGCAGCGCTCGCAGCGGGGACGCCTGCACCTGCCGGCGCACCTGATCGACGAATTCGGCCTCCTCCAGCGCGGCCACCTGCTTGAGCTGGATTTCCTCGTTCTGGAACCAGTCGGTCGGGTTGATGATCATGCCAATGCCCAGGCTGGGCTCGATCCGGGTGTCGAACAGGCCGAATTTGAGCGTATCTTCCCGCTGATTTCCGAAGCGTTCCTCTATGGGACCATCGTCGCTTTCCAGTCGGCGATTGGTGACGAAGAAGAACCGGTAGGCCTCCTGTCCGGCCAGTCTCGTCACCACCATCCGCCGGAATTTAAACGCCTCGGCGCGTTCCAGGGCCAGCTTGGTAGGCCGGTAGAAAAAGATCACCAGCGCAGCCAGCAGGAGCACCAAAATCAGCACGCCGAACAGTATCCGTCGTTTAAACCTCATAATCGCGACCTCCTGCCGGGTCCTGCCGGTCGGCTCGCACGGCGCAAACGAAACGGCA
>JAQAZR010000040.1:0-4599 GCA_032127235.1 Deltaproteobacteria bacterium | reverse complement strand
TATCGTGTTTTTTATTCGCCGCATTTTGGCATGGGCCCGCGTGCCGGTCCCGTTCCTAATTCCCACAACCGGTGGACAGCAAAAATCATTGCCCTGGATCCAGCATGCCAAGTGGGACAATCCTTTTTCCAAGAGCGGCGTGTTCATGCGGATGTTGCTGGAAGTGGCGGCCTTTCGATCCCTGTTCCGCAACACCCGCACGAAACTGCGGGAAGGTCGGGTCTCGTACTCCCTTGAGATCTTTCTATGGGTCGGGGCGCTGGCTTTTCACTATGCTTTTTTTACAGTGCTTTTCCGCCACCTCAGGTTCTTTACCGAACCGGTTCCACTGCCGGTGCGTGTGTTGGAAAACGTCGACGGTTTTTTCCGTCTGGAAGTCCTGCTGAATACCGTCCAGATCGGTATACCGGGCGTCTATCTGTCGGGGCTGGTCCTGCTGGCGGCCGTCACCTATCTGCTGCTGAGGCGATTGTTTGTCCCCGGTGTAAAATACATTTCGCTCGCCTCGGACTACTTCCCGCTGTTTCTCATCATCGGGATTGCTTTCACCGGGATCCTGATGCGTTACTTCACCAAGATCGATGTCACGGCCGCCAAGGAACTCGCTATGGGGCTGGTCACTTTCCGGCCCAGCGTCCCGGCTACTTTAGGGAGCATTTTTTACGTGCACCTGCTCTTCGTCAGTGTCTTGCTGGCCTATTTTCCGTTCAGCAAGTTAATGCACCTGGGAGGGATTTTCATGAGCCCAACCCGGAACACCCGTTCCGATACGCGCGGCAGACGTCACGTCAACCCGTGGAACTATCCGGTCGAGGTGCACACCTACGATGAGTACGAAGATGAATTCAGAGACAAAATGATCGAAGCCGGACTGCCGGTCGTTAAGGAATCGGCTGAACCGGCAGCGGAAGAACCAGCCGACGCATCCGAGGAAAAGGAGTAACATATGTCCGACATCCCAACTGCAGAAGAACTCATCACCAATGTCGGCCAGCGTCCAACGTCGACCGACTGGATGGAT
Source organism: Deltaproteobacteria bacterium (assembly GCA_032127235.1). Classification (GTDB taxonomy): domain Bacteria; phylum Desulfobacterota; class Desulfobacteria; order Desulfobacterales; family SG8-13; genus JARFQH01. The sequence continues at coordinate 3,578 of JAQAZR010000040.1, read as the reverse complement.
GTTCCTGTTGACATTCGCAAAGGGATCGCCTGCTATGCCGGCAACCCCAAGAGCCTTGAAACACTGGGCGCTCCGAATCCGCGGACCTGGAGCTGTTTCGACGCTGACTGGCAATTGCCGGAAAACTGGCAGGAGATCATTCACAACGGTTTCAAGGAACGGCTGGAAAAGTTCCGCACCTTCAAGGTTTTCATGGACATTTGTGTTCGCTGCGGCGCCTGCGCCGACAAGTGCCATTACTTCATCGGTACCGGCGACCCCAAGAACATGCCGGTGCTGCGGGCCGAACTTCTGCGGTCGGTCTACCGCAACGATTTCACCAAGGCGGGCAAAATTCTCGGCAAGCTCAACGGGGCCCGTCCGATGACCGAGAACGTGCTCAAGGAGTTGTGGTACTACTTGTATCAGTGCTCTGAATGCCGCCGGTGTTCGCTGTTCTGCCCATACGGCATCGACACGGCCGAGATCACCATCATGGGCCGCGAGCTGACCAACCTGTTGGGCCTGAACATCGACTGGATCGCCACACCGGTGTCCAATTGTTACAGAACCGGCAATCATCTCGGGATACAGCCCCATGCTTTCAAGGACATGCTCGAGTTTTTCGTCGATGATATCGAAGAGGTCACGGGGGTGCGGGTCAATCCGCAGTTCAACAAGAAGGGGGCCGACTTTCTTTTCATCACCCCTTCCGGCGACGTGTTCGCCGACCCCGGCACTTACACCTGCATGGGGTATATGCTCCTCTTCCATTTTCTGCAGGAAAAATACGGGTTCGACATCACTTGGAGCACCTATGCTTCCGAGGGCGGCAACTTCGGGTTCTTTACCTCGCACGAAACCATGAAACGCCTCAACGCCAAGATGTACGCCGAGGCCAAACGCCTGGGCGTCAAGTGGATCCTCGGCGGCGAGTGCGGTCACATGTGGCGGGTGATCAATCAGTACATGGACACCATGAACGGCCCGGCCGATTTCCTGGAAGTGCCGGTCAACCCCATCACCGGGACCCGTTTCGAAAACGCACGATCGACCAAGATGGTTCACATCACCGAGTTCACAGCCGATTTGATCAAGCACGGCAAGCTCGACCTGGATCCCAGCCGCAACGATCATCTCAAGGTCACCTTCCATGATTCCTGCAACCCGGCCCGGGGCATGGGTCTCTTCGAAGAGCCGCGCTACGTGATCAAAAACGTGTGCAACAATTTCTACGAAATGCCGGCCAATACGATCCGCGAGCAGACCTTCTGTTGCGGTAGCGGATCAGGCCTGAATGCGGGTGAAGACATGGAGCTGCGGATGGCCGGCGGCCTGCCCAGAGGCAACGCCGTCAAGGCCGTCAAGGAACGACACGGCGTCAACATGCTGGCCACCATCTGTGCCATCGACCGTGCGGTGTTGGGAGATCTGATGAACTACTGGGTGGGAGATGTGGAGGTGACCGGGGTACACGAAATGGTGGCCAACGCCCTGAACCTGCCGGGACAAAACGAAAGAGCCACGAACCTGCGCGGCGATGATCTGGAAGAACTGAAAGAAGCCGCAGCGGAGACGGAGGAATAAGCTGATGGGTAACAAGAAACTCGTTTATCTGGGAATCGCGATTTTTTTGGTCGTCGTGACACTGCCCTTCTGGTTCAACCGCGGCAAGGCCGCACCGGCACCCGAGCTTGTGCTGACCGCCAAGGCCAAAGAGGCCAAGGAGTGTGTCCGTTCTAAAGACTACATGGCCAAGGACCACATGCGGGTCCTGGATCTCTGGCGTCACGCGGTGGTCCGGAATGCCGAGCGGATATACGTCAATCCACAAGGGAAGGAATACGTCATGAGCCTTTCCAACACCTGCCTGGATTGCCATTCGAACAAGGCCGAGTTTTGTGACAGATGTCACAATTATGCTTCGGTTCGGCCCTACTGCTGGGATTGCCATATCGATAACCCGAAGGAGACCAAGTGATGGAACGCAGTCGCAGAGACATATTAAAACTATTCGGCATTTCAGCGCTGGCCCTGAGCACCGGTCCGGTCTTGGACGCATTTGCCGCCGAACAGGCCGAGCACGGCGCTGCTGCCGAACCGTATGTCAAAATGGGGGGCAAGGCCCTCAAGGCCCAACAGTGGGCGATGGTGGTCGACACCCACAAATTCGAGTCCGAGGAGGATTTTACGCCTCTAATCGATGCCTGTCACAAGATCCACAATGTCCCGAGCCTGCCGATCAAACGCCAAGAGATCAAGTGGATTTGGACAGCCCCCTATCACAACGCCTTTCCCATGAGCCCGATGAAATTTATCGACGAGAAGCTCGAGCACACGCCTCTGCTCGTTCTGTGCAATCATTGTGAAAACCCGCCTTGTGTCAGGGCTTGCCCGACCAACGCGACTTTCAAGAATCCGGACAACGGCATCGTCATGATGGATTTCCACCGTTGCATCGGTTGCCGCTTCTGCATGGCGGCGTGTCCGTTCGGCGCTCGAAGTTTCAACTTCCGCGATCCCCGTCCCTTTATTAACCCAGCCGAACTGAACAAGCAGTTTCCGACCCGCACAAAGGGCGTCGTGGAAAAATGCAACTTCTGCGCGGAACGTCTGGCAGTCGGTCAGCTGCCCGCCTGCGTGGAGGCCTCCAACGGTAAGCTGGTGTTCGGCGACCTGTATGACCCTGAATCGAAGGTTCGGGAGCTGATCAGAACCAATTACACCATTCGACGCAAACAGGCTTTGGGCACGGAGCCCGCGGTCTACTACATCGTGTGAGGTGGTTATGCTTGAATTAGCGCTTAAAGGAAGTAAGAGATACTACGGTTGGATGGGTTTTCTGCTCGCCATTGTCGGCGTCGGATTCCTGATCTATTTGAAACAGCTCGATTTCGGCCTCGGCATCACCGGCATGAGCCGGGACGTGTCCTGGGGATTTTACATCGCACAGTTCACCTTTCTGGTCGGTGTGGCAGCCGGAGGGGTGATGGTAGTGCTTCCCTACTACCTGCACGACTACAAGGCTTACGGTCGGATCACCATTCTGGGTGAATTTCTGGCCATTGCCGCCCTGGTCATGTGTTTGACCTTCATCATCGTCGATCTCGGGCAGCCGCGGCGGATATTCAATGTCTGGCTTTACCCGACGCTGAACTCGGTGCTCTTCTGGGACACGATCGTGCTCAACGGATATCTCTTTCTGAACATCATCGTCGGCTGGAACGTTCTCGAGGCCGAGCGAAACGGCGTGCATTACCCGGCTTGGGTCAAACCGTTCATCTATCTCTCCATCCCTTGGGCCATCAGCATTCACACCGTGACCGCGTACTTGTACGCCGGCCTTCCCGGCAGAGGCTTCTGGCTGACGGCCATCATGGCCCCGCGTTTCCTCGCTTCGGCTTTTGCAGCCGGTCCGGCCCTGCTGATCCTGCTGTGCCTGATCATTCGGCGGACAACCAGCTTCGACCCCGGGCGCGAACAAATCCAGACCTTGGCCAAGACGGTGGCCTATGCCATCGTTCTGAACGTTTTTTTCTTCCTGTGTGAAATCTTCACGGTCTTCTACAGCCAGATCCCCGAGCACATGGACCACATTA
>JAQAZR010000039.1:0-6451 GCA_032127235.1 Deltaproteobacteria bacterium | reverse complement strand
GCGTTCGTATTGGAGCGACGTGACGACATTGCGATAGCGGCCATAGCCGTATTCGCCCTCCCGCACGGTCAATGCCGGTTCGAAACCGGTCGACAGCACAACGGCTCCGGCTTCGAGGTCAACGATTTCCGGTTGCTGGTCGAATTCGACCGCCCCGGTGGGGCAAATTTTTTGGCACACGCCGCAGCGTTTGCGGGTCAGATAAAGGCAATGTTCCGGGTCCAGGGCGTATTTCAACGGAACGGCCTGGGGAAAAGTCAGAAACGCCGCCTTGCGGAACCCCAGTTCTCCGTTGAACGCATCGGGCACCTTCTTGGGGCACTTTTCCGCACATTGGCCGCAGGCAATACACTTTTCGACGTTGATGTAGCGTGGCTTTTTTTCGACACGGGCCGTGAATCGTCCCGGTTCACCCGTAAGATCCAGCAGGCGGCTGGAGGGGATGATCTCGATATTGGGATTGCCGGCCGCTTGAACCAGCTTGGGGGAAAACATGCAGGTGGAACAATCGTTGGTGGGAAAGGTCTTGTCCAAGCGGGCCATGGTCCCGCCCAGGGTGTGGGTCTTGTCGAGCAGGTAGACATAAAACCCGGTGTCGGCCAGGTCGAGGGCGCACTGGATGCCGCCGATTCCGCCGCCGATGACGATCACCCGTCCGGTCGCACGGCCGGTGTCGGCTCCCGTTTCCTTTCGATCGTTCACCGCAGCAAGTCCTTTGCTCTCAACAGGGGCACCGGGTCGGCGATGTGCATCCTAAACCACCCGGCCGATCCGTTCTCAGCCTCGAATGCCAGGCGCAGCAATTCTGTAAAGTAGAAAACCGGCAGATGCCCGGATGTTTTATCCCTCTGAATGAGATCGAGGTTGGCCTGGCACAGCGGGCAGGAAACCACGACGGCCTCGGCGCCGGTTTGTCGTGCTTTTTCCAACAGTCGGGCGGTAAGGGATTCCTGGATATCCCGTCGACCGATGCCGATGCTGGCACCGCAACATGTGGTTTTGTAGGACCAGTCCAACACTTTGGCACCGGCAGCGGTCGCAAGCCGGTCGAGGGTCATCGGATTTTCGAAGTCGGTGAAGCCGGTCAGACGCGGCGGGCGGACCATCTGACAGCCGTAATAGCAGACGACCTTGAGACCTTTCAAGGGTTTGCGGACGCGGTTTTCGATGCGCTCGACCATGTCCGGCCGGGCCAGAAAACGCGTCATCTCGTGAACCTGAATGCTGCCGGTAACCGTCCAGGGAACGTCGAAGATCTTTTTTTGAATCATAACCTTGGAAAACAGCAGCCGGTTGAAACAGTTGGCGCAGGGCGTCACGATGTCGAGCCCCATTTTTTCGGCGGCCGCAAGATTTCTGGCCGGCAGGACCACAGCCATATTTTCACTCAGGCTGTGAGCTGCAGTTGCGCCGCAGCAAGACCAGTCATCGATTTCCACCAGCATAATGTCCAGATGGTTGAACACCGCCAGGATGGACCGGGAATAGTCATTGGCCATACCCTCCAGGGAACAGCCCGGGTAGAATGCCAGCTTCATCAGGAACGATCACCTTGCCGTTTGTGGTATAGGGCCTGGATCTCTTTGATGGCTTTGCAGCGTTTCGGCAGCAGCTTCAATTTCCCCTTGCGCCAGAGCGTCAACCCCAACTCGATTTCCGTTTTCAGCTGGCCCGAGCGGATCTTTTCTTTGAGGATGCCGGGTTTGCGGTTCAATGCCGCCATCAGCCAGGCCTCGTTGACCCGGCCGAAACGCTGGAGTTCATCGAGGAACGTCTGATGAAACACCGCCAGCTGCCTTTCCCGCGGCGCAATGGTCGACTGCGCTGCCAGGCTGCGGAGATGCAGAATGGTCTCGGCAACGGCGACTTCGTTTGGGCAATAGGTGGTGCACATTTCGCAGGAAAGGCAGACCCAAATGGTGGCCGACCGCAGCAGTTCCTCGCGCCAACCCAGCTGAATAAAGCGGATCACCTGGTGGGGCTTCACATCCATGTAATAGCTGACCGGACAGGCATTGGTGCAGCGTTCACACTGGTAGCAGGCAGCAATATTGGCGCCGGTCTCGCCCTCCATCCGGTTTAAAAAATGACTGCCCCGGTCTCCGATCAGCCGGCGCTTGCCGGAAGATGCATTTAGCGTTTCCTCGCTGCCGCGTCTCTCTTTTTCGTCCTTTTGTTTGGTCAAAATCGGCCTCTTGGCCTCCATTATTGGACTGCCGGAAGGGTCATGGGTTGCCGATCCAGAAACGGTCTATTTTTCACAAGGTCCAGGAAATCGGCGACGATATTGCGGGAAAGGCCATTTAGGACGGAAACAAGCTATAAAACAGCTAGCTTTTGTGTGCCACAATGTGTCAGAACGTGTCAAGGTAAATCATCAAACGCTTCCTCCTTGAATCTGATCCTGTTCGGGGGAAACCTCAAACAGCTGTTGACATCATTTCGCATTTTAATATTATCTATACGGGGAAATGATTCTATTGCTCAACACGAATGATGCGGCTTCTTTTCGAACAGAGGGGAGCGTATGAAGCTCGATCTTACGTCTGATAGTTGCCTCCGTTTCGTACGGCCGATATCAATCCTTTGGGCCTGCCTCGTTTTTTCCCTCATCCTCCTGAACGGTCATGCGGAAGCCGTTACCCTTGAAGTGTGCATCCGGGAAGCCCTTCAGAAGAACCCCGACGCCAATGCCGCAGCCATCCGGGTCGAAGCAGCCCGAGCCATGATCTCGGAAGCCGACTCCGCTTATTTCCCGCAACTGTCGGTTGCCGGCGGCTACGCGGTGACGGACAACCCGACCCAGGCATTCATGATGCAACTCAACCAGCGCAACCTGGACATAATGGCCCCGGGCTTCGACCCCAACAATCCGGGCAACACCGACAACCTGCGCCTGTCCGCCGAACTCAAATACCGAATCTACGATTTCGGACAGCGGCGGATGATGTCCGAGAGCGCCGCGCTCGGCGCGGACGCTGTCAATCTTCAGCTGGCCGCTATCCGCAACGAGTTGATCTACCAGATCACCCGCGGGTACATCAGTATTCTGCAGGCCCTGGATTATGTGATGGTTCAGCAGGAAACGATTCGCAGTTTCGAAGAGAGCCTGCAGGTGGCCCGAGACAAATACAAGGCCGGGACGGTGATAAAAACCGATGTTTTAAACCTCGAGGTCGCCCTGGTGCAGGCCCGCGAGGATCTGATCCGGGCCCGTAACAGCGTAGATCTGGCTATTGTCGCCTTGAATACAGCCATCGGGTACGATTTTGTCACCCGCGAGAGCCTGCCGGTACCCGAAAAAAATGTTACGGCGCCGCCGGTCATGGAACAAGATTTTGACGCGATCGAAAACCGACCGGAGCTTCAGGTGATTCAGAAAGTGTCTCAAGCAAAGGAACTTTTGTATATCAAGGCAAAGCGTCAAAATTACCCGGTTCTCAACGCTTACGGTTCTTATGATCTTGACAGCGGTAACCTGGAATCTTTCGAGGGCAGCTACACCGTCGGCCTCACAGCCGAATGGGACATTTTCACCGGTTTTCGCAATTCGAGTGCCGTCCGCAAGGCCGAAGCAGAGTGGCGAGCGGCCCGGCAGGACGAGGAAAATGTTCGCAACAAAATTAAACAGGATCTTCAGAGTGCACGAATTCAGGCCGCCGAGTCGTGGCAACGGTTGGAAACGATCCGAAAGAGTGTCGAAAGCGCATCGGAATCCCTGCGCATCACCCAGGTACGCTATCGGGAAGGCGTTGCCGGCATAACCGATCTGCTGACCGCCCAGGTAGGCCTGACCGCCATGCGCACCCGCAGTGTTGCCGCCGTCTATGACCTCGCTGCCGCAGTCTCAAACCTTCAGCGCGCCCGCGGTGAACTCCACACGCTTTACAGCGTTCAATAGCTATAGACTTAAAGATAAAGGTTTTGACTGTGTTATCGGTCGTCGGCGTATTACAATACAGCCTCCTCCCTCTGGCCTTGCCAAAATCTTTATCTTAAGGCCTATAAAAGAGACGTTTTTAATCCGACCGCTTGACCAGTTTCGCAACCAGATCGCAAATGCGCATCTCTTCAAGGACGCCTTCCTGATATAGCTTGAAATGTGCAGTGTCGTTTTTAAGAGGATTGAGGAAAGAAATTGTGCGGTCGGATGGCAGCGCGCCGGCGATCCAAGCGGCCATGCCACGCAGAACCGGTCTGTCCGATTCCAAGTAGGGTTGCAGAAAGGGAAGCGCATCCTGTGCATACCCGGGTCGGGCGTGGGCCAGACGTCCAATGCCCCAGAGCACCCCCGGCTGCAAGTCCTCATGCTCGAGATAGTTACCATCCGGGTTTATGTATGACAGCAAAATACTGGCATATTGATCGGCAAGGGCCAGGTTGAGGGCCATTGCCTCGCCCATCGATTCCGGGGAACCCCAGCCGATGCCGCCCGACTCGTCGTTCAGGTTCCAGATGAACCGCCGCATGACGATGCGGGCCGATTCCATGTTTTCTTCGGCTGCCTTGGCGATCACCGCTCCCATGACACTCACCGCCCGCCACTTGATCGGCTCATCGAGGCTGTATAGAAAAGAAAAAAGCGGATTGACCACCTGGCGAAAGGGAAAGCGGGAGATCTGTTCGACACTGCGCCTTAAATCCGAAAGCTGCAACAACTTGAAGACGATCCTTTTGAGCTGGCGGCCGGTGAGTTTTTTGTCTGAAGGTTGCATCGATTCCCATTTAAAAAGTGATTATTTCATACCCCTTTTTGAGATAGTGGGCCATGCCCGGATGGCCGTTCATGTCATCGAGCAGGGCCAGGCCTTGGGACCCGGCCGCCCCGGCGGTTCCCATTTTCTGCGAGCAGGCCTAGCAGGCGCCTTCCACGAGACCAGCGCTTTTGGTCTTCTCCCACAACCCGTGCAGCGGGTTGTCGGCTTCGGCAAGGGACGGCAATAGTTTAGTCGCCGCACCTTCGACCACGATCCGCACCTCACGACCTTTCGACTGCAGGTCCAAAGCATTCAGCAAAACGTGAATGAAACACATCGGGTCCCCGTTGAAAACAAACAGTGCGGTTTTTTTCATTTGCTCCTCCTTTAAAACGAATCGAAAATATGACCCCCATCCGTCGAAGCGCCGGAAGGATAAACCGACCAACCAGATAGTTGCTTGGTCGGCAAACAGACCAATCGGCGGATGAGTGAAGAGACCGACAGATCACATCTCAGCCCAATAAATACAATCCGCCGGGCAGTTCTTGATCGCCTCTTCAACTTCGGGTTCCGGATAGGAAGATAAATCAACCACGTCGATGTAACCCGCATCGTTCATCCTGAAAACGGCCGGACAGACTTCAACGCAGATCTCGCATTTAATGCAATCGCTCAATTCGACAACGGGTATTTTCATAGTTTTTAACCGGTGACCGCCTTACCGATCTTCTGCCCGTACTCATAGCACGCATCCAATGTCTCGCCGTCAGGCACATACTGCACTTTGAGACCCGGTGCGACCAGCTCGATACCGATGTCCACTAGCTCCTTTTCAATCAGCTTGACGGCTTCACCGCTCCAACCGTAGGACCCGAAGGCGGCTCCGATCTTGTTCTTTGGTTTCAAGCCTTTCATGTAAGTTAAAAAGTCGGCCAGCGTAGGGAACAGGCCGTTGTTGAGGGTCGGTGAGCCGACCACCACGGCCCGCGCATCAAGAACCTCGGTCATGATGTCACTGCGGTGCCATTTGCGCAGGTACATGGGCCGGACATCCACGCCTTCGGCGCTGATGCCGGAGGCGATGGCATTGGCCATCATCTCGGTGCTGTGCCACATGGTATCATAGATGACAAGCGCCTTGGGTTTTGATTCCTGGCGGCTCCAGCGGCCGTAGGCATCGATTATCCTCGACGCGTTTTTACGCCAAATCACCCCGTGGTCCGGACAAATCATGTCGATTCCAAGCCCCATTGCGGTCACCTTTTCGATGAGCTTGAGAATCAGGGGGGCATAGAGCATCAGGATGTTAGCAAAATATTTTTTAGCATGCGGCATAATGGCATCACCGATCTGGTCATCGAACTTCTCGTGTCCGGCGTAATGCTGCCCGAACCCGTCGCTGGAAAACAGAATCCTGTCCTCCTTCAGATAGGTGAACATACTGTCCGGCCAATGCACCATCCGGGTTTCCAAGAAAGTAAATGTGCGTCGACCGATGGAGAGCTCCTGCCCGTTGGTCACCGGCTGATAGTTCAGCTTGCGGTGAAAGTGCCGCTGCAGATTTTTTTCGCCCATTTTGGAACAGTAGAGCGGTTTGTCCTCGCCGATGCGGTGCATGACGCGTGTGAGACTGCCGGAATGGTCCATTTCAGTGTGGTTGCTGATGACGAGATCGATTTTTTTCGGATCGACAACCTTGGAAATGTTAAAAAGCAACTCATCGGCGAACCCGCTCTTGACCGTATCGATCA
>JAQAZR010000038.1:0-2676 GCA_032127235.1 Deltaproteobacteria bacterium | reverse complement strand
CTCACCAGCCAGGGAACGGCGACCATCGATATTTTCGACGGCAGCATCGACATCATCGATCCAGGAGTTTTCTGGCCGGGCGTTTCCAGGCCGCTGACCTCCATACCGGTGTTTTTTTTCAACAGCCGTATCAACAACCTCGGCCTGGAAAAAATGACGGCGGGCACCGCCTTTGGAAAAATCCAGGGCATCTTGCGGGGAAGCGCGACCGACGTGGAAATCGTCAGCGGTCAGCCACAAAAATTCGAACTGCGGCTGGAAACGGTTTCAAAGAAAGGCGTACAGCAGAAAATCAATGTCCGGGCCGTGGAAAGCATCGCCAGCCTCGGCGGCGGAGGGAGTCCGTTCGTGGGGCTGGCCGGATCGTTCGCGAGGTTCTTCAGAGAATTCCCCTACTGGAAAATCGGAATTGCCGCATCACTTGCAAACGACGTTTTCAGGGTTAACGGGACCATAACGGAAGACGGCAAGGAATATCTGATCAAAAAGAGTGGTTTTTCCGGAGTCGATGTAGTAAATTTGAACCCAAACAACCGGATCAGTTTCAAAGACATGGTGAAACGGATTAAACGCATATCGGGTAAGGGCGGCGGCCCGGTGATTCGCTAACCGAAGGAGGTTTTCATGAGATCAAACAACCGGGTTTTTCGGGTGGTGTTTTTTAGCGCCATTCTTCTGATCGGTGCATGTGTAACGATCAACATTTATTTTCCAGCCGAGAAAGTGGAATCAGTGGCCGGGGAAATCGTGGAAGATATCCGCGGACCACAACCGGAGAAGCCACCGGCGCCTGAAAAAAAGCCGCAAGGATACAACAGGGATCGATCCCTTTTTGCATTTTTTGTTTCAAACGCCTGGGCCGAAGAGGTCACGACCGTCTCGAACCCCGCCATCCGTGAGCTTAAAAACCGGATGAAAAACCGTTACCCGCAGCTCAAACCCTGGTTCGCCAGCGGGGTTCTTAAAGAGGGGGGGGACGGATATGTGGTCATTGCCCAAACCGACAGCCTGAGCGTGCGGGATAAAGGCACGGTCCGAAACCTGGTGGGCGCCGAAAACAATGATCGGAAGAGCCTCTATCTGGAGGTGGCCAAGGCACTCAATATCGACGCCGGCCAGGTCGACCGGGTGGCCGGGATCTTTGCCAAAGAGTGGCAGAAGTCTGTGCCGTAGAGATCGCTGTCACTAAGGGCTCGTGAAAAAATAAGTTGGTGATTTTGGGTGTTGAGGCGCCCGGCCGACAAGGCGTAAAATCGCAGGAATATCTAAATATTCCGAGATTTTGCAACGCAGCCGGACGGGATGCATCGGCGTCCAAAATGGTAAGTTATTTTTGAGCAAGCCCTAAGGAACCAGCCAGACGGCGCCTTTCGAGATTTTGTTCAACACCGTGCTTGTGACGCTGCCCGTAAAAAAACTCTTGTTGACACCGCTGCGCCCCATGACGACCGTATCGTAATTCCCGGTTTGAACTTCATTCAGAATGGCTGCCCCTATATTGGCAAGACCGGTCACCGTCCTGGTTTGAATACGATCTTCCCCGATGCCGAATTCATTGAGCTTTTTGAGGGCGACGGTATAGAAGTTATCGATGCAGACCTTGTCGCCCTTTCGAATCAAGTCTTCGAACGCTTCGGCTTGGGTCGCCTCGAAATCGACTTCGCAGTAAGCTTTGAGCTTGGGCCTGACGTGAAGAAATGTCAGGCTGATGCCGACGGCATCGCTCAATGCAAACGCCAAGTGGTCGATCGCGCGCAGGCTGTATTCCGACCCGTCGACAGCCACCAGAAACTTGGCCGGAGCGACATCGCCGCCGATAACCCAGACCGGAATAACCTTTGAATTCTGCGTAATGTTGGATGAAACGCTTCCCATGTAAAGTTCCTGCAAGCTTGAAATCCCACGCCGTCCGATGACCAGGGCATCGAAGCGGCCGGCTATCGCATACTCGATGATGTCCTTGGCAATATCGAGCTTCCGGGGTTGGGTCACAGTCTGAATGCGGGATTCGCCGACACCCTCTTGAACCATCAGCAGCCTGTAATTATCGAGCAGCTTCTGGGATGTTATCGCGTTTCTCTCCATCACCGCTCTCAACTCCCTTTGAGAGTCACCGGTTTTCTTAGCCTCCTCAACCAGGAACTGCGACATCATGGGCTGGGCGTTGAAGAGAACGTAGTTTAAATTTTCCAGACGGGCAGACAGCCGTGTAACGTAGCGTACCGCATTTTTTGAGTGCAACGAATCGTCGACAGCAATCATTATTTTTTTTACCATGCGCATCATCCTTTTCATTTGCCTGCATTCCCCGGTTTCGAGCTTTGAAAATATGAAAAGGAATATAAGCCGATTATTGAAAAATTCAACTGCTCGACAGGTCGTGGTGCAGACTGGAAACGCAGTCCAAAACCTTTATCTTAGTGCATAGAGTTTTGAAGGGGTCTTCTATGAGCCTGACCAACCGCATTCTTCTGGCCGCCGCAATCCTGCTGCTGGACCTGGTGGTTTTTGTCTTTCCGCTGACGGCCGTTTTTTTGGCCTACATCATCATCTTCAACCCGCCGTGGTTCCGGGAATTCATTAACCATCTCGACCCAGCGGAAAAAACTTAGCTGAATCCGGTCGTGCACCCAACCATTGCTCAAACCTTTTTGCAGGGGTGCTTGCAAAATCGTT
>JAQAZR010000037.1:0-3620 GCA_032127235.1 Deltaproteobacteria bacterium | reverse complement strand
CGCTCAGGAGAGCCTGGGTAACTTTTTTATCGTTCAGCAAGGTGCCGTTGGTGCTTTTAAGATCCTCGAGAACATACCGGCCTTGCTTTTTGACGATTCGGGCATGTTTTTTCGATATTCCCAAGTTGTCGATGGGCACATCATTGTTCTTGTTCCGCCCGATGGTGACGACCGGTTTATCGATTTCGAAGGTCTTAAGTTCTGCGTCTTTGAGTTTCAGCAAAATTTTCAGCATTGGCTTTTCCCCTTTCCAAGATGGCGTGTATCGGTCTGCTGCAGACGACTTTTAAAGCCGAGTTAAGTTGACCTGCTAAGTCTATGATTACCGTCGGCGATGAATTACTCCGGCAGAATTCATGCTTCGGTTATTGCTATCGGTCGGTGCGTGGCTTTTCTTTACCGATTTTTGCATCCACCGACGGATTTTTTAATCAATTCAACATCTCACTGCAGGCCCGAATTTCGGTGACCACCTGAGAAGCGGTTTGCGGTCGCTTGGAAACGCCCTTAGCCAGCAGCTTGTCGATGAGCTCACTGCAGCACGGCGGGATATTCGGGGCGAGATCCTTCAGTGGCGGATAATCGGCGCTGGAGACGGCACGCAACAGCGCTTCAATGCTGTCCCCCGTAAACGGCCTTTTGCCGGTCAGCAATTCGTAAAGCACAATTCCCAGCGAAAAAAGGTCCGAGCGGCCGTCCACTTCTTTGCCCGCGATCTGCTCAGGGGACATGTAGCTGGGTGTGCCGAATATAACGCCCGTCTGGGTTTTGGATGATGAGATCACCCGGGCAATGCCGAAGTCGGCCACTTTTATTTGCGAATTTTCCTGAAGGATAATATTGGCGGGCTTGATATCGCGATGGACCACTTGACGTTTATGGGCGTACCCAAGGGCTTGCGCCACTTCGACGCCGATATCCAGAACCCGTTTAACCGGCAGCAAATCCCCGTTCCGGCAATAGTGGGTCAGGTCCTTGCCGTTGAGCAATTCCATGGCGATGTAGGCCATATCGTGATCTTCGCCCACGTCATAAATGGTGACAATGTTCGGGTGAGATAGTTTTCCGGCGGCTTCGGCCTCGCGAAAAAATCGTGATTTGACGTCGGCTAAGTCATCAGGGTTGATTTCGTCGTAACTAATGGTCTTAACAGCCACATCCCGATTGATACTGGGATCTCTTCCAAGGTAAACCGTTCCCATGGCGCCTTGCCCCAGCACTTTCAAAATTTCATAGCGACCGAGAGTGGGATGGGTCGTCCCGTTTTCAAGAAAAATGGCAGTTTTCTTGGTCGAATCTGCCGCGGGCATCACCAGCGCTTTCTCAAGCGTCAGCAGTTTTTTGATCCGCTCTTTGATATCCTTGAGAGCTCCGCCCTTGAGAATATGGTGGTAGACGGCCAAGGCTTTGTTGAACATCCGTTTACGTTCAAAGTCCAACCCCAAATTATACAGCAGTTCTCGCACGGATTTGTCCTCAATCGGGCATTTGACGAATTTTTCAAAGGCCATATCCAGCATGCCCTGTCCTTGCAGGGCCAAGCCCAGACTTTTATTCAGTTCGGCATGTTCAGACTGCTTTTCGTACCGGCGTCGGGTGAGACTTGTAAGGGTGAAGCCGATCATTGCAAGCGTCATTGGAGCGAGGATTTTCAGCCAGATGCCCTTGGTGAAAAACAGGAACCCGCTCGTTGCGATCCAGGTCAGCAAAAAGAGGCCCAAAATAAGAACACCAATCCGCGGACTGACACTGGGAATGACCAACCAGAGAAAGACACCAAAATACAGCAATGCCGCTATTTCCAGAAAAAATACCCAGTCGGGTCTCGAGATATACGTTCCGTTGATCAAATTTTCCACCGCACTGGCTTCGATGTCCAAAGCGGAAGCCTCGGACGTAAACGGCGTTTTAAAGTGCGGTGACCACTCTTCGGCCGTGAGCCCGAGCAAGACGACCTTCTGGCGGAAAAATTCGGCCGGTACTTTTTCGTTGAGGACATCGATAAATGAAAACCGTTGAAGGTTGGCATTGGGACCGCTGAAGTCGATGATCATGCGATAATTTTTATCGGTGGGAATTTGCAGCTTTTTTAAATCCAGTCCGGCAGCGGTGGCTTTTAAATCCTTCAGCGGTATGCCCCGATATTTTCGCGCCACCTGAAGGGCAAAGGCCGGAAAATTCCTGTCCTGATACCGTATCAGCAAGGGTATTTTGCGAACGACGCCGTCTGCCTCGGAGATCAGGTTCATATGCCCTACGGCGCCGGCTTTTCTCGATAGCTCGTCGTAGGGTTCGTAGAGCTGCCCGGCGACGATCCGCCGTTGCCGTAACACCTCCCCGATCCGTCCGAATCCATTGATCGGTCCCTGCGGTGCATCCGGGACGTTTTTCGGGTTGATCGAATTTATTTCCAACCAATTGGACAGCGAGGCGGGCGGAGGTTGATCAGTCGATCCCAAGGCAAATCGAAGCGGCAATATCACATTGCGGGCGGATCGGACCGCTGAAATCAATTGGGTATCGTGGTCGAGCTTTTTTTCAGCTTCGGTGAGAACGGTCTCGATAATGGCAACGGATGGCTGCTTGGCTTTTGAGGGGATTTCATGCCATCTTTCCTTGATATCCTGAATTTCCACTAAACCAGGATTCACTTCTCTCGAGGGGTATAACAGCGAGATCCCCATGGTGTGGGCGCCATATTCGGAAAGCTGCTCGATCATTCCGGCAATGTAAGAGCGCGGCCAGGGCCAGCTGCCGATATTCCGGATGCTTTTATCGTCGATTGCCAGGATGACGACCGGGGAGGCAGGGGGTCTTTTGCGCAGCCGTGACATCCAATCGTAAATCTTGTATTCCTGAGAGGGGAAAGGGTCCGCATCGAGGAAGATCTTCCCCAGAATCACCAGCGTGGTCAAAAGAATGATGATTAAAGAGGCTGAATGAAACTTTTTCAATCGCATCATAGGTTATAAAAAGGGATCGGCAAAAAAAAACCGGCGAACATCACCGGTGTCGTGAAGAATTATAGAAAAAAACGGGCGTTATGTCAACGACAGCCCTGCCGCAGAGATGCACGGACTGTAATTTAAGTTACTGAAATTTTTATTCTTTATTATTTAAAGTCGTATTCTATGAGCCGCGATCCACAGTCGCCGTTATCCATGATGTCTGCCTGAGGGATCTGGATGATTTGATAAGTGAACAACCTTCAGAAGGTCCGCTTTTGCCTCTTTCATCCCTTTTTCGAACAGGATGAGAAACCGGCTTTTTTTGCATTTACATATTAG
Source organism: Deltaproteobacteria bacterium (assembly GCA_032127235.1). Classification (GTDB taxonomy): domain Bacteria; phylum Desulfobacterota; class Desulfobacteria; order Desulfobacterales; family SG8-13; genus JARFQH01. The sequence continues at coordinate 333 of JAQAZR010000037.1, read as the reverse complement.
GGCCGTATACAACCGTTGCATAATGGTTACACGGTCGGTAATTTTATCCTTGATTTTGCATTCCTGACGGCGTTATAGAATACATATAGTAAGACCCATTGGGTCGCGGGGTAACCTCGGGAAATATATTCCGGATCAGGGACCTCGTCTCATCTTAACATCGAATTGCCGAAGCGATAGTTGCACCACACGCCATTCACCGGCATCTCCACCAGATCTCAACTCCTGTTTGCGTCGCCTCATCTTTTTTCCCACAGCGCTCTGACTGTTCGCTGCTGACTCGAATGCCTCTGGAGCCGCTTTTTTTCGTTTCGCCGTCATAGCCGAACACCG
>JAQAZR010000036.1:0-6836 GCA_032127235.1 Deltaproteobacteria bacterium | reverse complement strand
TGACGGCCAGACCGGTTTTGATGCCCGACAAAATCAGGAATCCGGAGACCGCCTTGTCCATGGACTGCTTCAGATAGGCCTGATTGGCGGCGGCGACGTTCTCCATTCCGAGTTTGTTAATCGGAACATCGAGAACGCCATTGAGCGCTGCAAAGAAAGCCAGCAAAAGAATAAAACACTGAAGAGCTTTGAGCAGCTGGCGCAACTTCATGGGTACGCTTCCTTTAGGATTCGCGAAATAATAAGTTCGCAATTTTGGTCGTTGAGGCGCCCGGCCGGCAAGGCGTGAAAACGCAGGAATATCTGGATATTCCGAGTTTTCGCAACGCAGCCGGACGGGATGCTTCGGCGTCCAAAATGTGAAGTGATTTTTGAGCGAGCCCTTAGTTCCGACACTGCGCTGAAGAAAGCCCGGCTTCGAGGCCGGGTGGTCGTATCGGCTTTCCTCCCGTCGGGGGCTCAGTGTCTTTATCGCTGATCAGCACCGTCGCCGGGATAAATGAGGATAAACCCGTGGTCTATCATCTCCGATGCCCAGACCGACCCTGCTATTGGCTGCGAATCATAACGAGCAGCATCTTGAAGCGGTCAGGCGCGTGAAGCGCATGCGGAATGTTGGCCGGCATGATCAGCATCCGGCCGGCTGATACCGACCGGGGATCGCCACCGATGGTGACCTCCGCCTGTCCGTCAAGAATGTAGACCACCGCATCGAAGGGGGCGGTGTGTTCGCTGAGCCCCTGGCCTTTGTCAAATGCAAAAAGCGTGATAGTGCCGCTTTCTTTTTTCAGAAGGGTCTTGCTGACCACCGACCCGTCGGCGTAGGCAACGGCATCGGCCAGATCGAAAGGGGTGCCCTTTGTGGTTTCATCAGAATGTTCCATTTTTATCTCCATTGTTTATCGGCACCGCCGCTTTGAAAACAACCGCCTCGCCCTCCAGGACGTACCCTTTGACAGCGGCGGGAACCAGCACTGCCCTACCCTTGTGAAGAGCGACCTCTTCACCGGTCCCCTGGTCGGTTATTTTTCCGGCCCCGGCGGTGCACAGCAGTATTTCAATGCCTCTAACCGTCGGACTGAAATAGGTTGTTTTCGAAACGACGGTGATGGTCGACAAAACAAATTCACGCGCCGGGCATTCGTAGACACGTTCTCCGCCCGCTGTCGTGCGCGGTGTCAGGACGTGTGCCGTCCTTTCTTCAAAATTGAGCACTCTCAGCAGTTCCGCAATATCGACGTGTTTTGGGGTCAGGCCGCCCCGCAGCACATTGTCGGAATTGGCCATCAATTCGATCCCCGTCCCCTCCAGGTATGCGTGCAGTTCCGCGGCCGGCAAATAGAGGGCCTGGCCGGGTTGGAGCAGGATGAGATTCAGCAGAATGGGGCCAAAGATGCCGATGTCTCCTGGATACGCCTTACCGAGTTCGCCCATCCATCGATATACCGGATCTTCAGATGCAAACGTCAGGGCAGTTTTTACGGCCTGGTCGGTCAGAAGAATCCTTTTTGCAGGAGACAGTGTCATCAAGGCCTGAAAAAACGATTTGAGTCCTTGCGCATCGGGCCGGTTCCGCAGAACTTTCAGAAGGTCTTCAAAAACCGCCAGGTCGAGACGGCTGCCGAGAGCGATAATCTCGGGGATTTTGCGAAAACCATGCAGCGCCCAGAATGGGGTCAGGGCACAGATGCATTCCGGCTTGTGATTGGCGTCCCTGTAGTTTCTTTGCGGGGCATCCAGCGGTATCCCCTGGGCATTTTCCCTTTCAAACCCCTGCCGGGCCTGGGTAAAGCTCGGGTGGGCCTGTAATGAAAGCGGCTGGGCGGCCGCCAGCACCTTGAACAGGAACGGCAGCTTACTGTGAAACATGACAGCCGTTCTGCGGCCGAGCATCTCCTGCGGATACCGTTCGATAAGCTCTTCCAATGAGACCCACTCCGCGTCCATCGCTACCAGAGAAGGGGCCTTCGGGTGGGCTCCCATCCAGAGTTCGGCCTGGGGAGAGTCAGGCTCCGGCCGGGTACCGAGCAGTTCCGCAATTGCGGTGTGAGATCCCCAAGCATAGGGTTGGATCGTGTTTTTCAGAATCCCGATACGCTGCATAAGATCCTCAATAGAAGGGGAAAGGAATCAATCCTTGAAGCATCAAACGACAGAGAATGGACGGTTTGTCAACAGCCATAGAGGCTGAGTCTAAATTATGCCACGGCGAGGCCTCAAAAGAAACCATTGGGTTAAAATAACGCTACCTTTATAACCAGCTTATAGACGATGTGCAATATCCGGGGGCGTCGAAGAAACCGATTTGTGTCTTCCGGTGCCCCTTTGATGTCACACCGAGAATTTCTGCCGTCGAGACGGAAGTCTTGACCCTATTTGGGTTTTATACTATACTTAAACAATTATTTTTCGAGCAAATCCGGATGCATATCTTGAGACAGCCCTTCACGGATTTCCGTTGAAGCCCTGGCCCATGTCCGGCTCACCCTAATGCATCGTTGCCGTAAATGTTTGTCATCGAATCGGCCGGTCTCTCCGACACCGGCAAAAAACGAAAAGACAACGAGGACACCCTGCTCGTCGATGATGGGTTGGGCCTTTATATTGTCGCCGACGGGATGGGCGGTCACAGGGCCGGAGAAGTGGCCAGTCGACTCGTGGTCGAATCGATGCACGGCCATATCCAACGCTGCCGGGACGGTGAGGCGCCGTCAGAGACGGGGCTCGCCGACGCCACCCTTTCCTTCGGAGCCAACCAAGTCCTCGCCGGGATTCTGCTGTCCAATCGGGTGGTGCACGATGCGGCCAACGGAACGAAAGATTATCGTGGCATGGGCGCCACGCTCGCGGTTCTTTTTTTCGATGACCGGACACTCGTGGCCGCCAATGTGGGTGACAGCCCGATCTTCCTGGTTCACAAGGGCCGACTCGAACAGTTGTCTGTGCCCCACACCGTGTTGGCCGAAAGCGAGGCCGCAAATCATCTCGGCCTCGAGCGGCTGGGCGCCAAATTCAGTCACGTTTTGACCCGGGCCATGGGGGTCAAGGCCACAGTCGAAGCCAACATCTGTGAGGTGCCCTGCTTCACGGGCGATATCCTCGTCATCTGCTCCGACGGATTGACGGACATGGTGGCAACGGAAGAGATCCTGGCAAGCGTCACCCGTCACCCTCCCGCCGAGGCCTGCCGGGAACTCGTCGACCTTGCCAACGACCGCGGCGGCACCGACAACATATCGGTGATCGTGCTCAGGATCAAAAAAAATGCGGATGGCGAGGGCAGAATAAAAGGCCTGTTATCAAGGGTTTCGGAAGGTTTTCCGAGTCTTGGATCCAAAAAAAAGACAGCGCACTGAGAGGGATTCAACATGCCGATGCTCACTTTAAAGTTCAAAAAAAACACGATCGCGGATTTCCCGCTCCAGAAAGGAAAATCGGTGACGATCGGCCGGCGCACGAACAACGACGTCGTCGTCGAAAACCTGGCGGTTTCGGGGCACCACGCCAAGATCGACTCTATCGGGGATGGTTTCGTTCTGACCGACCTGCAGAGCAAGAACGGTTGCTTCGTCAACGAGCAGCTTGTCACGTCCCACTGGCTCAAACACGGAGACATCATCAATATCGGCAAGCACACTCTCGTCTTCAGCTATAGCGATAATGAAGTTCGCCCCGAGGAAGCCGACGGGCAGGTGGACCAGACGATTGTGATGGATGCGAACCTCTTTCGCAACATGGTTTCGGAGCCTCCCTCCCCGCAGGCGCCGGCAGCGGCTGAAAACACACAACCTGTTGGGGTCCTTTCCTTTCTTTCCGGCGGCGACGGTGAAATCACACTGACCAAGAAGCTCACCAAAATCGGAAAAGATCCGAGCGCTGATATTGTGGTCAGCGGACTCGGTGTCGGTCAAACTGCCGCAACCATCAGCATGCGGCCCAATGGTTTTCATCTGAGTCATGTGAGCGGGTTGTTCAAGGCCAAAGTCAACGGTGAAGCCGTGAAAGACACCATCCAGCTCAAGGAGTTCGACATCATAGAACTCGGATCGACCAAGCTTCAGTTTTTCACTAAAGACTGAGCGAACAGTGCCGTCTCGCATGCTGCAGAAAAACGCAACGAGCCAGACCACCAAGGCCGCCAAAACCCGCCGCAAGGTGTTGAAAAAAAGATCGGACCGCACGATGCGCTCCCCCTATCGACAGGGATCGAGTCCGGAGCAGGACGCCTGGTTTACCGCATTCTTCATTGAAAACCATCTCGATCACTATGCCTACCCGGAACTGGCCGCATCCCCCGAGCAGGTCCGCTTCATGGTGTTTACCGAAGGTGATGAGCGCTATTATCCCTGTTCCACCCGCATGTTCGACGCCATCATGAGCCGCAAGAAATCGAGTTTTATGACCGGTAAATACCGGGAAGTCCTCGAGCGCATCATGGCGCTGATCGGGTGCAAAATCGAAGATCCGCGGGACCGACAATTCCTGGAAGCCTTGGTAAAAATCAAATACGAACACGAAATAACGGATCAGATTCTGATCCCCTCACGACTCGAAAAGCGGTTGCTCATGATCTTTTTGCACCGCACGCAGATCGAAGATCCCTGGTTCGAAGAAAAAGCGCGACGGAATCGGCGGATCCAACTCGCTCTGAACACAACCGCCTTTCAACATGCGATGAACCGCGTTGAGCCCTTCCCCTGCGAGCAGGTGCCCAGCACCCTTGCCGGTATCCGGGAATTTGCGGATTACCTTGAGTTGCAACGGCTCATCGCCTTGGCCGGTGCATCGGCGTTGTGGGAGACCGATGCTGCCGAAAAATTCACTGAACAGAATTATTTGGAACTCTTCAAGCAACCCGTCGATGGTAACGGACTGGAACAGTTCCTGGCATTTTTAGCGATCACCGGGAACCATGTCCCCAACAATGAAGACAAAGGCCGCAAAATCCTCTGGCTGGCGAACGAAGCCGGTGAGATCATCGTCGATCTGGCCATCATTCGGTACCTGGTCAAACGCGGTCACAAAATTATCATCGCCTTCAAGGAGGGCCCTCTTTTCACCAAAGCCGACTTTGCTGACTTGAACGCCGATCCGGTGCTGCGACGCGAAATCGAAGGCATGCTGGTGCTGCGGGAAAAATCGCTTGGCAAGAACGAGTTGGTGGGTAAACTCCGTAGTGATTACGATATATTGACCATATCCGACGGCACACGCGAGAACCTCAACCTCTTGATGGTCTCGACCACTTTCGCCAGGGCCTTCAAGGAAGTCGATGCGGTTATATCACGCGGTGATGATCAGCGACGGCGGTTCTTCGACACGCCTTTTCAGTTCACGCAGGACATCTACAACATCACCGCGCTCCGCAGCGGCGGCATCGAGGTCACCTTCAAGCCCAAACACGAAAAGGTGATCAAGTTTTCACACGCCGACCTCGAACGAAAGGCCCAGTCGATTGTCGATCAAATGGCAGCCGCCAAGACCGCCGGCATGACGGTGGTTTTTTACAGCGGCATCATCGGTTCGATACCGGGTAAAATCGAAATAGCCAAAAAGATCATGTCGACATTTGTCCACCATCTCGAGGAACACTCCACTCAGACCTTCATCATCAATCCTTCCGAATTCTACGAGCCCGGCATGGATGCCGACGATCTGATGTACATGTGGGAAATCGTTCAACGCAGCGGCCTGATCGACATATGGCGGTTTCAAACCTACGAGGACATCCTGCAGGCGTTTCAGATCCTCAAGAAAAAGGTTCCGCCTGAATGGGTCGGCAAGGATGCCACTTTCAGCACCGGCTGCACCAAGGAAATGAAGATCGCGGTTGATGTGCAGCGGCGCCACCCGGAGATGCAGATCATCGGGCCATCACAAGAAAAATTTATGCGGCGTGACGAATACGGTATCGGAAAGATGTTCGACCGGCGGTTCAGCGTTCTATAGCGTCGTCACTTTTTCACCCGCTCCACGTAATTTCCCGTCCGGGTGTCGATCCGCACAACTTCACCCTCATCGACAAACGGCGGCACCTGGATCACGGTGCCGGTTTCGAGCGTTGCCGGTTTGCTGTCGCCCGAAGCCGTGTCGCCTTTGGCCCACGGATCGGCTTTGGTGATCTTGAGTTCGATGAAAAACGGCAGGGTCATGCCGATCGGTTTGCGGTCGAACATCAGCACGTTGCAGACCGTGTTTTCTTTGAGGAAATTCTTGGCCTCACCGACCTGGCTTTCGCTCAGCAGTTCCTGTTCGTAGTTTGATGTGTTCATGAAACAGTAGTGTTCGCCGTCGAAATACAGGTACTCCATTTCGGTCTCTTCGAGGTTGGCTTCGTTGAATTTTTCACCCGATCGGTAGGTTCGGTCGAACTGAGAGCCGGTGATCATGTTCTTCAAGCGGCATTTGTAGAGCGCTTGGCCCTTGCCGGGCTTGACGAACTCGAACTGAACGACGATGTAAGGCTCGCCATCGATTTCCAACTTCAGGCCTTTTCTGAGATTTGAACTGTCAAACATCGACTCTGTTATCCTCCTTGTATCTGGGTGTCATAAATGGCGACCTTTTTCGCTATCGCCGTCCGCTGGGGGGCGATGCGAGCCGGGCCGCAAATCTTTCAATTGAAGACCGGCTTCGTACTCGCGCACTGCATCCACCAGATGCTTGACTCTGGCGGGATCTTTTTTGAACCGGATCGGGTGCCCATAACTGTCGCGGGCGTTTGTGCCCGTGCAGCTGTCGACCCCGGCCGGTCTCACCTGCCGCAACCCTTCCACGACATTGTCCGGTGAAATGCCGCCGGCCAGAATAACCGGTATGCGCACGGCGTCTACCAG
>JAQAZR010000035.1:0-3036 GCA_032127235.1 Deltaproteobacteria bacterium | reverse complement strand
CGCATCGTCGAAAAGGTTGATCTTGCCGTCGTTATTGCCGTCCTTGCCCAGCGCATCGATGTTGCTGGGCATGAACTGGGCGATTCCCATGGCCCCGGCGAAAGAACCCTTTATTTCGGCCGGATCGAATCCCTGTGATTGGGCATGGCGTAAAAACGCCATCAGTTCGCGATACGCCCATTTCGATTTCTGGGTGGCCTTCTTGTCGAAGACGGCATGGGTCAGATCCGGCGTATCTTTGATCTTCCGCCACAGCAGATTCCTGACCTTCGGGTCGGAAAGTGCAGCCATCGTGGAGAGTGTATTCAATACCGACCGGCTGCCCAGCAAGGTACCGAGCTGGGTTTCGACCAGAATAATGGCCGTGATCACCTCCGGGTTGACACCGTAAACATTTTCGGCCTCCGCAAATGCGGCCTGATGCTGTTGAAGGTAGACTCTTGCCTTATCGATATGCAGCTGATCCGTGTAGCGCTCGTAATGGACCTTCGACTCGCGGTGGACAAAATAGACCGAAATACCCTTGGTCTCGAACTTGACCTCGGGCCGGGCATACAACTCCCGAATGGCCGCCGCATCGAAACCGTCGGCGATGAGCCGCTTCTGGAGGGCTTGGTAATAGGCATCATTTTTCTCTGCCGCCACCGGTGCGGACAACAGAGCCAAACCGAGGAAACACAGAACCCCAAAAATCACCCTGGCCTGCCGCGCATTAAATTGTGTCATCGTTCTCCACCCAACCAATCGTGTTTCTGATTCCCGACTTGCGCCGGTATTGCCGAAATGATAAACATTTGCCTATTATTTATCACAATCCGAAAGATTATTAAACCGTGAAAAAACCCCTTAGAACGGTTTTTGTTTGCCAAGCGTGCGGCTATCAGGCGCCCAAGTGGATGGGCAAGTGCCCGGATTGCGGCAGTTGGGATGCATTCGCCGAGGAAAGCCGCCAGCTGCAGACCGGGCACGGAAACGCTGCCGGCCTGACCGCTGCGCAGTCGGAACCGGTGCCGATCGACGCCATCGAGCTGGAATCCGAAGAACGGCTGCTGACCGGGATTGCGGAATTCGACCGGGTCCTGGGCGGGGGCATCGTGCCCGGTACGCTGGTTCTGATCGGCGGCGACCCGGGTATCGGCAAGTCCACTCTCATGCTCCAGGCCCTCCACGGCCTGGCCGGCAGCGGCCACAAAGTGCTTTATATTTCCGGCGAAGAGTCGATTCAGCAGATGCGCATTCGGAGCAAACGCCTGAAGACGGTTTCGCCGGAGCTGCTGGTGGCGGCCGAGGTGGAACTCGAGACCATTTTGAATATGGTGAAATCGGTTCAGCCGGCAGTTGTGGTGATCGATTCGATCCAGACCATGTACAACAGCGAGTTGACGTCGGCACCCGGCAGCGTCTCCCAGGTCAGGGAATCGACCGTCCGACTGATGTTCATGGCCAAGCGCAGCGGTATTCCGGTTTTCCTGGTCGGGCACGTGACCAAGGAAGGCGCCATTGCCGGACCCAAACTTCTCGAACACATGGTCGACACGGTTCTCTACTTTGAGGGCGACCGCAACCACGTCTTCCGGATCCTGCGGGCCGTCAAGAACCGTTTTGGCTCCACGAATGAAATCGGGGTGTTCGAAATGAAGGGCAAGGGCCTGGAAGAGGTCGGAAATCCCTCGGCGATTTTTCTGTCGGAGCGACCGGTCAACGCCCCCGGATCCGTCGTCACGGCCAGCATGGAAGGAACGCGTCCGATTCTGGTCGAACTCCAGGCTTTGGCCAGCAGCAGCAGCTTCGGCACGGCGCGACGAACGATCCTCGGACTCGATCAGAACCGGGTCGCCCTGTTGGTGGCCGTCATGGAGAAGAAGCTCGGCATGCAGCTGCTGGGGCATGACATTTTCATGAACGTCGCCGGGGGCGTAAAGATAGACGAACCGGCGGTCGACATGGGCATCGTGGCCGCAGTGGCATCGAGCTTTCTGGACAAATCGATTCCGGAGGGCACATTGGTGCTCGGCGAAGTCGGCCTGACCGGCGAAGTACGGGGTATCGGTCAGGTGGAAACGCGCCTCCAGGAGGCACAGAAAATGGGATTTACAAGGTGCCTGGTCCCGCAAAGCAACCGCGCGCGACTGAGTGGCACCGGCGGCATGACCATTACCGGTATCCGCACCATATCGGAGGGTATCGAAAACCTTTTCTAATAAGTGGGGTTAATTATAGCTTAAGCTTGTGTTGCCCGCTTCGCTTGAGCCGCAGAGACCGCTAAGGAGTTTTTCTTTTAATAAAACATATTGCTGCATGAGTCAGCGCTCGCCACCTCCGCTCAGCGCGCATGGATCTTGACGGGAAACGGCTAATGATAATATAGAAGGCGACTTTTTATGAAACCCTCATCTTCAAGACGCAACCGATGGGATGACCACTACACCGAGCGGGCCCGGAAAGAAAACTACCCGGCCCGATCCGTTTTCAAGCTGCAGGAAATTCAGCGCAAGTTTCACGTCGTCAAAAAGGGCCACCATGTCCTCGATTGCGGCTGTGCACCCGGTTCGTGGCTGCTCTACTCGTCTCAGTTGACCGGGCTAGGCGGCAAGGTCGTGGGGGTCGACCTGCAGCCGGTCACCATCCATGTGCCGGACAACGCCGTCGTCCACACCGGTGATGTCCTGTCCCCGGACGAGGCCCTGCTGACTGCGATCGGTGACGGGTATCACGCCGTCCTGAGCGATATGGCGCCCTCTACCACCGGCCAGAAGAGCACCGACGCCGCGCGGTCCCATGCTCTCTGCCGTGCTGCGCTGGATTTGGCCGTCCGGGTGCTGCTGCCGAACGGCAGTTTTGTCAGTAAAATTTTTCAGGGTGCGGACTTTCAACCCTATCGGGACGAGGTCCGCGCTCACTTCGATAAAGTGAAAATCTTCAAACCGATGAGCAGCCGCAAGGCAAGCAAGGAAATTTTTATCATTGCAACAGGGAAGTTGTAGGAGGCGACGATGTCAGGTCATAGCAAATGGTCTACCATCAAGCATAAAAAGG
>JAQAZR010000034.1:0-2581 GCA_032127235.1 Deltaproteobacteria bacterium | reverse complement strand
GTTCGCAGCCGCACAAAATCCGGTTCGATTTCAGTGAGCGCCTCGGCAGTTTTCACCGCATGCTTGCCCGAGCCTTCAACGCCGCCCAGCCCTAAAACAACATATTCGCTGAGCTGCATACCCGCTGCTCTGACGATCTTACCGGCTTCTATCTGCTCGGAGGCAATCGTGCCTTTCTTCACCCTTTTCAAGGTGTCATCATCCCCGCTTTCGAGCCCCACATGAATCCGACTCAGGCCGGCATCGCGGAGCGCCACCATGTCAGCCAGGCCCTTTTCAGCGATGTACTGAGAAGATCCATACACGGTAATTCTTTGAAGACTCCGAAATTTATCCATACTGTAGCGGCATATAGCGGCAAGGTCCCGGGTCGGCATGGCAATGGAATTGCCGGCCGGAAAGAAGAGGGATTTTACCTTTCCCCCGTAGAGAATGCACGCCTCATCGATGTCTTGGCAGATTTCCTTCACCGGCCTTACCCTGTACAAGGGTCCTTTCTTGTAAACCATGCAGAAGGTGCACTTGTTGTGCGGACACCCCACCGTGGCCTGAATCAAAAGGCTGTCGGCCTCGCTCGGTGGCCGGTATATGGGACCCTCATAACGCAAGAAGCAATTTCCTTAAGCATCAGTTTTCTGTTGTCATTGCTGTCAACGTCTTGATCAGCCATTAGGAGATGGTAATTACAGGCTCGAAGTCCGGTTTCTTCTTCATGAAAGACCCGGAGTATGGCTCTACACCAATATTCTCCAGCACCGATGAATCCGCCTCCGCTTGTTCACGTAGTCTTCCGGAATCGTCTGATCGGTAATCTCTTCGATCCCGCTGACCTTAAGCCCCGCCATGCGCGCCTCGAACCCCTGGTGGTTGGTCGAAAAATAGATCGTGGCCCCTTTGCGCATGATCGCCGCCACCCGTTTGAGCAGGTCGGGGTGATCCTTGGCGATGTCGAAATCGGGCTTGCCCGAGCGGTCGGTGGAATACGAGGGCGGGTCCACCACGGCCAGGTCGAAACTCTGCTTGTCCAGTCTGGCCTTGTGCAAAAACAGAAAGGCAGGCATCTGCAACAGCGCGTTTCCTTCTGCGGGAATCCCGTTGAGCGCCATGTTTTCGCGCGCCCAGTCGACGGCCGTCTGCGACCGGTCCACCGAAACCGTCGAGCGCGCCCCGCCTTTGGCGGCATAACAGGTAAACGACCCCGTGTAGCAATAAAGATTCAAAAAATCCTTGCCGGCGGCCATCTCCCTCACCATCCGGCGGGTGCTGCGGTGGTCGGAAAACAGGCCTGTGTCGACGTAGTCCCAGGGATTCACGTAAAACCGGAGATCGTGTTCGCTGATGACGATCTTGCGATTCGTGTGATCGATGCGCTCGTAGCGCTTGCCGTTCTGTTTGCCCGCGCGCCGCTCTTTGAGGTGCACGTTGTCCGCGGTCACGTCGAGGGCTTCGGCCACCGCCACCCCCATCATCGGCAGCCACTCGGGCGTCGACTGTTTGCGGATGTATTCTCCGATGACCAGGTGCCCGGCATACCAATCGATCACCGCCCGTATTTCCGGAATCTCCCAGTCGTAGAGTCGGAACACCTCTATCTTTTGACGCGCGAAATGCTTGCTCAGGTGCTTGAAGCGCTTTTTAACCCTGTTGGCCAGCATTTCGGCCTGTTTTTGGTATGCTGTTTCCAATTGATTTCATGTGGTGGATTTCTTTTGGAGTATTTATCAACTCGAGCCCGGCGTCAACCTTCAGCTCTCAAAAAGTCTCATGCTTGATTCAAGAGAAGGGGTGCTTAGAATAATTCAATATCATTGTTTCGTCCGTATCGATTTCCACTCCTACCGGTCGCATGCGGATCGAATCTCATCGAGCACGAAATAACCATATCGCATTTATATTGAGGTATCCATGCGAAAGAGCCATATCCTGTTGATGTTAGGACTTATAACAATCTTCCTCGCTGCCGGGCTGCTGATGTTTCCGCAGTTGAGAAGCGGCGGGGAAAGGACCTCCGGATACGCGCTGGCCAAGGCACCCGCGAGGGCACCGATTCCCGTGGTGACCGCCATGGTCACGAGCGAACCGTTCACGGAAAAATTGGAGGCCCTGGGCACGACCAAGGCAAACGAATCGGTGGTGGTTACCCCCACCGTAGAGGAGCGCGTGGTCGCCATCCTTGTTGATGACGGCGAATTTGTCAACAAAGGTCAAGTGTTGGTAAAACTGGACGACAGCGAAGCCCAATACCTGCTGGCCGAAGCGAGAGCGGCGCTCAAAGAGCAGCGACAGCAGTTCGAAAGAATGCGCAGGTTGGCAATGACAAAAGCCACTTCCCGGTCACAACTGGATGAAGAACAGGGGTTGCTTGATATCGCAGCGGCCAAAGTGTCGCTTCTGGAGGCTCGTTTGCAGGACTACACCATTCGGGCCCCCTTTTCCGGAATTCTGGGCATCCGTCAGATCAGCACCGGCGCCGTTGTGGATACGGACACCGTGATCACCACCCTGGATGACACCACCACCATTAAACTCGATTTCACCGTCCCGGAAGCCTATCTCGGCGTGCTGAAAAACGGAATGACTG
>JAQAZR010000033.1:0-4642 GCA_032127235.1 Deltaproteobacteria bacterium | reverse complement strand
CCCGAAAAAATCGGATGGAATCGCCTCGAAAAGGGCGGAATGCACTTCGGGACTTTTCTCGTAAACATTTTCCAGCAACAGTTTAAATCCGAAACGTTCTGCATGCGCCACATAGGGTTTCCATGTGGCGACACTAAATGACAGCCATTCTGTCCAAAGCTCTCGATAATGACACGGATCGTAACCGGTATGGCAGACCACATTCACCGGTTCAAAAATAGGGATTATTTCAAAAAAACGCGCCAATCTTTTCCGTGTTGCCGTCAACAGTATCGGATCGAGCCCGCCGGGGACCAGGTCCATAAAAGGACCGTGCAAGGTTATTTTATGGTTATTTGCTTTGAGAATTTCAGCCACCTGCTCAAACTCCTTGGCAGATGTCGTGTCCAGGGCCTCGGCATCTAATCCAATTTCAGGGTTCATTCCGTATTCCAGGAACATGGGAAAATATCTATTTTTGAGATCCAAAAATGGCGCATTAATCTGTATTTTTTTCAACAATTCTAAATCCGCTTTTCGTTTTTCCATAATCTCTTTCTCGATATTCTACGGTGTGCGGTTGCCGTTAAAACACAACTGCCTGAACAGCACCCACCTCTTCAAGGCTTTTGTCGATAACAGGCTGCATCTCTTTTGCCGGAGTCGGTATTGAAACCGTCCAAACCAAACTGTCACCCTATTTCCCCTGGATCGATTCAGATATCTCCGCTACCCTTTTTGAGATATCCCGGACCGTCATTTTTCGGTGGTCAATCCACCATTTTGCCCCGGTTTTTTCCTGCCATTCCTTGAAAAACATGTCAAAAGCCTTTTCAAACAGTTCCTGTTGATCATCATTTTCAAACTTGAGGCTTTTTCTCAGATAATCGACCTTGTTGATCAGCTCTCCCCGGATCTTCTCCCCCCATGACACCATTTTCCAGGTGCCTTCAAGTTCAGGAAATCCGATGGCCTGATGTGCCTTGACAAGTTTTGCCGTCTGCTTGCCGAAATATTCTTTTTTGCATTTTTCACAATACCATTCTTTTTTATCCACCAGAAACAGGTTTTTCTCGTGGCTCTCGAAAAGCTGCACCTTGAACTTGGTGCGGCATGTTCGGCATTTTACCTCATACGTATAGATGTCTTCGGTCATTTTTTTATCAATGGTTCGGACGTCTGTTCACGTCCTTGTCCTGAATTTATTTGGAGTTGTGGCCCCATGGTCACAAACGATTTCGTTCAGCGGTCACCTGTCTGCAATGTTTTTTTGTTTTACTTCAACTGGCCCGCCAGCTGCCTTTAGCGGGTGAGCTGTTTTTATAGCGGGTGATCTTTAAGATTGCCCAAAGAACCACGGCGCCGGATAACAAATGTATCACGGAGAAACTGGATGTATCAATGGTTTTTTCGCCCAATGCCAGTCGGCACACCACTGAATTTGCCGCAAACGCAGTCAGCGCAACGCCGCTAACTATAAGGGTTTTTAGGAATAAAAGACCCGGTTTATTTTTCAAAAAAGTCTCCGGATAAAACATAGCGGAAAGAGCCGGCATCATCCCCTCCTCTGTGCTCTTTCCTCCCAAACCACAGGCAACGGCCTTCTCAATTCCAATATCCATCATTTCCAGCATTTTTTTACCTCTGGGTGAATGATTTTAGCATACTAATGGGGTTAAAAGCCTCTCGACATTGAGTAGATTGCCTGAAGCGGCATTGCACCCCATTTGTGAGAATTCTTAGCGCAGCGAAATCCTGGCTATAATCTATTCAATTTGGGTAACAGTCCGTTTGACACCGTCTCCTCATACTTTGTAAGTCACAAAGGGTTTATTTCGTCCGTTCAGCCCGAGGCAAGCCGCATTGCGAGACAACGGATATGCCGGTCGTCAGTTCCGCAACATCCCCCCAGAATCTTCATGCCGAGTTCCCCGTGCAGGCCGGCCACGGATTGGCCGAAAGTTTCAGGCGCTTCCGCCACCAGATCGACGCTGTTGTCCAATTCTTCAGGATTGAGCGCCGCCGTATTGGCCAGTAGGCCAGCGACCCGCTCCCTGACGAGTGAAGATGAATTGACTTCATGCAGAAGGGCGGCTCTGAATAAAGAGGCATGAGTGCAATTGACCAGATAGGCCAGCGGCCTTGAGCTGACTGCGGCATCGATGGCAGCGATGGTGTCCTTCAGAGGCGTACCGCTAAGAAGCGTGCCTTCAGGGCGAACAACAAAACTGACGATGTACGGCTTGCCGGTAGCACCCAGGGCCGATGCAAGTCCGGTTGCCTCGCTGAGAGCCGGCAAAGTAGCGGCAAGGAGAAAATCGACTCCGGCTTCCGCCAACATCATGGCCTGCCATGTGTGGAACTCATGGGCATCAGCTGCCGTAAGTGCTTCATCCGGATTATAGGCATCTCCACGGCAGCTCAGCAAGCCGCAGACAACGACCTTCTGTGCATACCCACCGTAGCTGTTCCGCAATGCATCAAGAAACCGGAAATTGTCGCCGTTCACGTCTTTCCCCGCATAACCTGCCGCTGCGATCCGTTCCCGACTGGCCCGCCAGGTAGGTGTGGAAAGGAGGAGCGGCAAATCATACTGGAAGCCGATGTCCAGGTACTGCCGATAGATAGATTCCAGAGCCGCACGTTTCGATTCGTCATAGATAAATGCCGAGTTGACGATATAAGGATCGAGTTCCAGGTCGCTGTTTCGGCGCAGACGCTCGATAACAGCCCCCTCGCCAAGGATAAATGGATGTCGCTCAAGAAATTCCGGGAAAAGGATAGGGTTCATTTTAATTTCCTCGCTCCGAAGATGCCCAACCTTTGATTGATCTTCAATCGGCAATCTTTCCTCTCATAACTTTAAGCCGCCCTCTTTTGCTTTTGCGGTCAAGGCGTTTTTTTCGAGAGCTGCGGGTCGGTTGGGTCGGCCGGCGTTTTTTAGGAGACACCGCCACGCTTTTAATGAGTTCCCGGAGCCGTCTTAATGCCTCCTCCCTGTTCTTTTCCTGGCTTCGGTGCGACTGGGCCTTGATAACGATGACACCCTCTTTGGTAATACGCTGGTCGGACAGCTTCAAAAGTCGCTTTTTATAAAAATCAGGTATCGATGAAGCGTTAATGTCGAACCGCAAGTGTACGGCCGTGGAGACCTTATTGACGTTCTGACCTCCTGCCCCCTGGGCGCGAATCGTGCTGATCTTGATATCACCGGCAGGGATAGTGACTTGATTCGATATTTGTAACATATGTATTGAGTTTGGTTACGATCAATTAGGGTATTATTTTAAGAGCGTCCCGCTTATCCCAAAATCACCGATAAAAACACATTTCTTGACGACCGCCATTCTTTACTGGATCACTGACATCAGAATCCACAAAACTTCGCCACCTAACATAATCATCAAGAGCCGGAATATCCAACCCCGCGCCCCTTCGGTAACAGCGAATTTTGCCGCAATCCACGAACCTATCATACTGCCCCCTGCGAGCGTGATTCCAAGCTCCCAGTCTATCTCGTGTTCAAATCCCATGGTAATAACGGAAATCAAACTGGTCACCAGGGTGAGAACCCCCTTGAGCGCATTTGCTTTCACGGTTTCGATACCGATCAGAACCACCAGCGCCCAAAGGGCCATTCCCCCGGAGTCGACGGCAAGGAATCCGGCCCAGATGCCGATGAGAAAGAACGCGCTCAGTTTGCCGATTCTTAAGTCCGGGTGCGCCCGTTGTTCGACCTCAAGAAATCGTTTCCGTCCGAATCCGACCAGCGCCAGGTTCAGGAGCACTGCGCCCAAGATCACCCAGCACATCAAACTTTCGAGGATTTGATGCTCGATCAAGGCGCCGGCGAAAGCCCCGAGAGCCATGGGCACCGACAATTTCCATGTATGAGCCCAGTCGATCTTGCCGGCACGCTGGAAAACCGCCACTCGGGTGACACCGGATACCAAAAGTCCGATCCGATTGCTGGCGTTGGCCATATGCCCCGGAATTCCCAGGGTCATCAAAATGGGCAGCGTCAGGGCAGTGCCACCCGACGCCAATGTATTGATTGCCCCGGCGGCGAATCCAACCGAGAAGATAATGAACAGATACATTATGAGTTCAGAACAGGTTCAGCGGACCAAGCGGAATTCGCTGTATATTTTTTTCTTATCCTGAAAATATGAATCATTTTTCCCTCAATTTATAAAAACATTAAAATTTCATATCCCTGAGCAGACCCCCTTAGTGTTCTCAATACATCTCGTATTTAACCAGCCTGCCGTCAAGCCCGCCCGCCTTGATCGGTTTTTTCCATGATGCTTTCAGCCCGATTTTTTTGATATATTTCCGTTCTCCGAAATAAACAAAAGCGGCCGAGCCTTTGCATTTCTGTTTCAGAAAATCGCCGAAATTTTTATAAAACATTTCAAGGTTCTCGTCTCCCCCCATCCGAATGCCGTAAGGGGGATTGGTTACAATTACATGCGCGCCAAGGACGGGCAACTCTCTGAAGTCCGCCCTTTCAACGCTGACGTTATTTCCGTAATGGAGTCCCATCAGGTTTGTCCGCGCCGCGCTGACAGCCTCCGCGGACACATCACTGCCCGCAATCAGCCCTTTCGGCAGTTCCCGGATGTGTCCGTCGGCCTCTTTTTTCACCTGCTTCCAGAGAGCG
>JAQAZR010000032.1:0-3122 GCA_032127235.1 Deltaproteobacteria bacterium | reverse complement strand
GCCGACCGGTTCCCCGAGGAGGCTGACGGCGATCAGGCTGGTGCTGAACCACTTCAAGGCCCAGTTGTAACTCGAATGTCCGATCAGTTGGGTGATCAGGGCCATGGCCCACAGGCACGCGTAACTGGAGTCGGAAAAGCCGGTGGCCGGCAGGCGTAGAACCAGCACAAAGAGCCAGAGGATCACGGCGGCACTGGCGTAGCACACGCAAATGTAGGCCAGCAGCGATAGCCTGCGGCGCAGATTCCGGCCAAGGAGCAGATAAACGGCGGCGCAAACACTGCCGGCAAGGGCCAGCAAATCCCCCAGAAGCGCTTCTCCGCCGGTGGCAAAATCGTCGATGCCGATAATGACAGCGCCGGCCACACTGATAAGGATACCCAACGCCACGGTCGGTTTGACCCGCTCACCGGTTATCAGCGGGGTAAACAGACCGACCCACAGAGGAGTGGTGTTGACCAGTACGACACTGTTGGCCACGGAAGTATAACCGAGAGACGTAATCCAGGTGCCGAAGTGGAGGGCTAGAAATAAACCGGACAGACCGGCCAGGGCGAGGTCGCGCCGGGAAAGCGACAGCAGTTCGACCCGCGCCTTGATCCATGCAATCGGCACAATGACGGCACTGGCCAGACCGACCCGGTAGGCGGCTATCACCAGGGCCGGCACATCGGTTGCCAGCCGGACGAAAATGGCGCCGGTCGAAACAGCCAGCACGCCCGCAATCAGCGCGAAGTAAGGGTTGAAGGCCGGGCCGGTCAGCGGCCGGTTGCAGGCTTCAGGCATCGTGGTGTCGGCTCATGCCTCTTCGGGCTGTCGTCTTTCGAGGCGGAGAAAAGGGATTTTTAACGCCGAAATTGCAGAAAAGGGCCATTTCTGGAACAATAACAAGCTAGCCTTTGGACCCACCCGTCGGCCGTTCATCCACGAAGGCGGTTGGATTGGTATCCTTGATGTACTTCTTGACTCCCAGAACGATGCCCTCGCACAGGCGGTCCTGGTATTTCGGATCCAGCAGGCGCTTGCACTCGCGCGTGTTGCTGATAAAAGAAGTCTCAACCAGTATCGACGGCATCTGGGCTCCCAACAAAACGTAGAATGGGGCTTGTTTGACGCCCTTGCTTTTGATCTGAGAGTATCCCTTGCGATCGAGGTGGGTTGTCAGCGTGTCCTGGACGGTGGTGGCCAGCCGGCTCGACTCGTTGATCTTGGAGTAGTGCATTAGAGAAAAAAGGATCGTTTCCAGATCACTGATGTTGTTGGTCGAGGTGGCGTTTTCCATGGCGGCCACGCGCTTGGCCTCGTCGTCGTCGGCCAGGTTGAGGAAGTAGGTCGAAATTCCGAAAGCCCTCTGATTCCGGCTGGCATTGGTGTGAATCGAGATGAACAGGTCCGCGTTTTTAGTGTTGGCGAATGCGGTTCGCTCCTCGAGGGTCAAATATTGGTCGTTGCCGCGGGTCAAGAGAACCTCACAGTGCAGCTCATTTTTTAATTTCACGGCCAACCGCTTGGCAATCTGCAGCACGATCTGTTTTTCGTGAACACCCTTGAGATGGCCCGGCGCGCCGTAATCCTTGCCGCCGTGTCCCGGATCGATCACGATCCGGCGCACGCCCAGCGAGAGCTGCCGGGCGATGTCGCCCGTGGAGGTTTTGGGGTCTATTTTTGCTATCGCGCGATTGACCGGCCGCGGTGACGGGGTTTCAGACTCACCCCCGCCGCCTTTTAGGTCCATGACGATCCGGAAGGGTTCTTTGAGAGAAAACACCTCGTAGCTCTCGAGAGACTTGATGTCGACCACCACCCGCACCGAGTCGGGCGTGTACTGCCCCGCGCGGGCCAGTTTGAGCAGATCGTCATTGATGGGGATGATCTTGTCGAGGCCCTTTCCCAGTCGGCTGTTGTGCAGATCCACGTAAAGACGCTGCGGTTTGTGATTGGACGGATCTTTTTTCAGCAGGTTGTAGTCGAAGTCCGTCTCCCGGTCAGTGTCGATCACCAGGCGGGTGTAGTTCGGGTTCGACCAGAACCGCAGACCTGTGACGAGGACCGTGCCGCCGGTCGGTGACACCGCTTCTCCCGCTGCTTCGGCATTGTTACGGTTGCCTTTCCGGTCGTCGGCAGTTGCGGTGCTGACGCCGCTGATGCCCCGCAGGGCCTCCTGTGCTTTGGTGCTGTGGTCGCTCTGCGGGTAGTGGGTCACGACCTGCTGCAGCCGATCGATGGCCTGCTGGCGGTCCTTGCGGTTTTGGGACCATTGGTAGAGCTCACCGTAAAGAGTGCCGCTCATGTAAAGGCCGGCGGCCGCCTTCGGTCCGGTGGGAGACTGCTTGTAAGCGGCTTCGAACTTGTCGATGCACGCAATCCAGTTGTTTCTGAATTTCTGTTTTCGGGGTGAACGGCGCAGTTCTACGGTGCAGGACTCGGCACTCTGGTACAGTCGGTCGTCTTCCGGCTGCGCCGCCTTAGCCTCAGAGGTGGCGGCATTGTGACCGTTTACGGCGGCGACCGCCTTTTTGGCACGGCCGGCATAGCGGCTTTGCGGGAAACGGTTTTGAACCCGCTCGAAATGATCGACGGCTTCCCTGATATCCGCGGTGCGTCCGGAATGCCGGTAGAGCTCGGCATAAAGTGTGCCGGACATATACAGACCGGCGGCCGCCCAGGGCCCCTCCGGTGAGTGTCGGTAAACGGCCTGAAACTTTTCGATGCACGTCATCCAGGCGTCACGGTATTTCTGGGCTGAAGGCGTGTTGCGCAGCTTCTTGTAGCAGGCTTCGGCCCGTACATACGCATCGCGGGCGGTATCGGCCGATGCTGCGGGCACAAAGCACCAGAACAAAAGGGTCGCAACGATCAAAAGTCGAATGGGAAGGATATTTTTTACCATACGCTATCCCGATCCGCTTTTCGCGAGTTCGCAGAGTCGGTCCAAACAGTTCAGGGCCTCCAGAGGTGTCAGGCGCGTGATGTCGATGCGCTTCAGCATGGCCAGGACGGCATTGTCCGGACTGTTAAATAAGCTTAGCTGCACCGCCTCCTTTTCGGGTCGACCCGCTTTGGCGGCGTTTTCCGAGAAAGGACCCACCGGATGGGCACCGCTTTCGATGCCGGCCAAAATC
>JAQAZR010000031.1:0-6850 GCA_032127235.1 Deltaproteobacteria bacterium | reverse complement strand
ACGGTTTTTTAGCATGATGGGCTATTCCGCCGGGATATTCTGGCCGCTGCCCTTCGCGCTGGGCTGGATGCAGACACGCTTCCAGGACGTTCAATTCGATCTGGCTTTTCCCCTGTCATACATTCTCGGAAAAACCGTCGGCTACACGTTCATCTTCATACCCCTTTACATCCTCTGCCGGATCGTTTTCAAATATCTGCGCCCCAAACTGACCTACTTCAGGGGCATTCAAAATATACTGGATCACCCCGAAAAGCCCTAACCCCAAATGCCTTTCTTAAAAGCCGCCGATAAATGACTGCAGCCGGCCCCTTAGTTGGTTCCTCAGGCTAGCGCGACCTTTTTGGTGCGCTGCCATCCTGCTCAAAGAGCCGGTGTCATCTATAGAGTTCTGACTCTCACCAAGAATTTCTGCCCCTGCCCGACACAACTTGACACCGGATGCGAAAGTCTAAATAATAAAAACTCGAAGTTAACCGTGAAGTTTCATACAAGGAAATCCCGCATGAAACCCCGCCTGATATCGACGGTCCTGTGGCTGCTGGCATGGAGCATAGTGGTGCCTTTGCCAGCATTCGCCACCCAGGGGCACACGCAGCCCGAAGGCCTATACGCCCACCAGATGGCCCATGTGTTCTTCATGTTCTCCATGGGGCTTCTGATGTATTGGCTGCGTAAAAGGGGATTGGTCCAAGAGACCGGATGGCGTTACATTCAGTTTGCGTCTTTCTTTTTCATCCTCTGGAATGCCGATGCCTTCCTGGTGCATTTTATCGAGGAACAGACGAAAGTTCTGGACATCGTGCGTTTGAATCCCTGGCACCTGCACATACAAGCGGCCGAGGGCTTCGGGTGGCTCGTCTATGTCTACTTTGTCGCAAAACTCGACCACCTGCTGTGCGTTCCGGCACTTTTTTTCCTCTACATAGGCCTGAAGCGCCTTCTGAGCACCGGCAGCGTGCCAGCAGGGGGAGGATGAAGATGACCGTGTCATCCCTTCCCATCTGGGCCGTGGACGTGGTCGGCTCGGTGTGCATGATCCTGCTGTCCATTTTTTGCCTCTACATCGCCGGGAAACTGCATCATCGCGATCGCAACAACATCATCTGGACCTATCTCTTCTGGGTGTGCACGGCCTTGACGGTTTTTGCGGTTTCCCGATCAGCGGGCCACATTCTCAAGCAGATCCTGATCATCGGGGACAATGCCGCCGCCTGGGAGTCGATACGACCCTACAGCGGTGCCGTGAACACCTTTACCTTTGTGGTTGTCGCCTCCTTCACTCTTTTTTTCGAACGCACCTGGAACATCTACCAGCAGATTACCAGCGACAAACAGGACCTGCAGACCGCTAAGGACAAACTGCTCTACCTGAATCAAAATCTCGAAAACCTCGTCAGCGAGCGCACGGCCGAATTGGCCCTCTCCGAGCACAAGTATCGCCGCATATTTGAAGTCTCACGCGATTTGATCCTGGTGGCCGGAAAAGACGGCCGCATCGTCGACATCAACCCTTCCGGCAGCGAAATGCTCCGGGTCGACGGTACTGACGTCCAAGGCCGGTACCTGCAGAGCTTTTTTCTGGAGCCGTCACAATGGGAGTCGATTGCCGACGCTATCGCGTCGAGAGGCTTTGTCGCCAACGCCGAAATCGACCTCAAAAGCAGAGACGGCCGCCGCATTCGAACGCTCCTGAGCGGAAGCCTGGACCGGGGTTTCCCGGACAAGGAAGACACCATCCACTTCCTGATCAAAGACATCGAGCAGCGCCGGTTGGCCGAAGAACAGATCGCCCAGGCCGACAAACTGGCCTCCATCGGTCAACTGTCGGCCGGCATCGCCCACGAAATCAACAATCCCCTCGGCATCATCCTCGGCTTCACCCAGCTGCTGATCCGGCACGAGGACCCGCAGTCGGAAAAATATCAGGATTTGAAGACCATCGAGAAACATGTGCGCAACTGCAAGACGATTGTGGAAGATCTGTTGAACTTCGCCCGCACGTCATCCCCCGATGAGAACCTGATCCGCATCGACACGGCCCTCGATGACGTCCTGAAATTCATCCACCAGCACGGCGACCATGACCGGATCGAGGTTGTGAAGAATTACGCCCCTGAGGTGCCCCAAATGTTTCTGGATGAAAAGAAGATCAAACAGGTGTTCATGAACCTGCTCCTGAATGCCCGGCACGCCATGGGCAACGAAGGCCGCTTGTCGCTTTCCACCGAATACCGCCCCGAAGGTCGCCAGGTCGTCATCAAGATCGCCGACACCGGTTACGGTATCGAAAAACGGAACCTGAGCCGCATCTTCGATCCGTTCTTCACCACCAAGCCGACCGGTGAAGGCACCGGCCTGGGCCTGTCGGTCAGTTACGGCATCATCAAAAACCACGGCGGAGAGATCACGGTTGACAGCGAGGTCGGTCGGGGGGCTACCTTCACCATCATACTTCCGGTGGTATCACCGGAAAAAGGTCGTCATCCTGCAGAGAAACATACTGATCGTCGATGATGAGCAGGACATGCTGCAGCTGCTCGAGCGCAGCCTGGCGCCCGATCTGAATTGTCGCATCGAAACGGCGTCATCGGGCAAAGAGGCATTGCAGGCCATTTCGCGAGACCCGTTCGATCTCGTTCTGGCGGACATCAAAATGCCGGAGATGGACGGATTGGCGCTCTTGGAGCTTATCAAGTGCGAGCAGCCGGAGCTGACCGTGGTCATGATGACCGCCTACGGAACGGTGGACACGGCAGTGGAAGCCATGCGCAACGGGGCCTACGATTTTGTCACCAAACCGTTTGATCACGAAGCCCTCGTCGTGCGGCTCGAAAAAGCGTTGGAGCGCAGCCGCCTGCTGCGGGAAAACCTCCGGCTGCAAATGGAATGCAGAGACAACACCGCCTTCCAGAATATCGTCGGAAAGAGCAGTGCCATGAACCGGGTGTATGAAACCATCCAGATGGTCGCCAAAACCAACCTGACGGTCCTGATTACCGGTGAATCGGGAACCGGCAAGGAGCTGGTCGCCCGGGCAATCCACAACCTGAGCAACCGCAGCCGCAGGCCTTTTGTGGCCGTCAACTGCCCCACCGTTCCGGAAACCATCCTGGAAAGCGAACTCTTCGGCTACAAAAAGGGCGCCTTTACTCATGCCGCGCAGAACAAGATCGGCCTCTTCCAGGAGGCCCATCTCGGGACCATATTCCTGGATGAAATCGGGGACATCAGCCCGACGATCCAGACCAAGCTGCTGCGGGTGCTGCAGGAAAAAGAGATCAAGCCCCTGGGCGACACCAAATCGATTTCCATCAACGTGCGCATCATCGCCTCGACCAACCAGAATCTGGAAGAGAAAATCAAAAGCGGCGAATACCGGGAGGACTTTTTCTATCGCCTGAACGTGCTGCCCATCAAACTGCCGCCGCTCAGAGAGCATCCGGAAGACATTCCGATCATCGCTAATCACCTGCTCGAAAAACACTGTGCCAAGCTGAACAAACCGCTGAAAAAAATTTCCCCCGAGTTGATGGAGGTCTTCGTCAAGCGCACCTGGGACGGAAACGTCAGAGAACTCGAGAACGTCATCATGCAGGGAATCCTCTTCTCCACCACCGATGAGATCCGGCCGCAGAACATCGATCTGGTCAAAAGGAACACAACCGCAAATGCAGGTGAGATGGCACCAACAAACCTGCCGTACAAAGAGGCCAAGGAAAAAACCCTTGTCCGTTTCAACCAGGAATACCTGTCGCGCCTGCTCTCGGAAAATCAGGGCAACGTCTCCCGTGCGGCCCGTCAGTGCGGTCTCGAACGTCAGGCCCTGCAGCAAATCATGCGCCGCTATGACATCCGGGCGGGCCGGTATAGAACCTGACAACCGGACACCGATTATGACTCACCAGCGCGTCACCTATACCCTCTGCCTGGTAGAAGTTCTGGCCCTGATCGGCATCGCCACCTTTCCGGCCCTGCTGCCAACTTTTATCAGCGCGTGGCGGTTGAGCAACACCGAGGCCGGCTGGATCACGGCCGTTTACTATGCAGGCTACATGATCAGCGTCCCGGTTCTCGTCAGCGTTACTGACCGCCTCGACGCGCGGCGCGTGGTCCTGTTCGGCGCATTGGGCGGTACGATTTCCGCTCTGGGGTTTGCACTTTTCGCCACGGGATTCTGGACCGCCGTGCTTTTCCGCCTTCTCTCCGGAATCAGTTTGGCGGGCATCTATATGCCCGGTCTCAAACTGCTCGGCGATCACACCGAAGGCGCACTGCAAAGCCGGTATGTCTCCTTCTACACGGCTTCATTTTCGATCGGAATCAGCCTGTCCTACTTGCTGGCCGGAGAGGTCAATACGCGCTTCGGCTGGCGATGGGCCTTCGCCATTGCGGCACTCTGCGCTCTGTGCGCCCTGCTTACGGCGGCGCGCTTCTTGCCGTCGGGTGCCACGCGCGCGGCCCCTGCAACTGCAGGAAGGTGGTTCGACTTCAAACCGGTGTTGGCCGCCGGCAATGCGCTGGCCTACATCTTCGGGTATGCGGCCCACATGTGGGAGCTCTTCAGTTTGCGTTCCTGGATCGTGGCCTTCCTCACTTTCAGCCAGGGGCTTCAGCCCGCATCGTCGTTCAGCTTTTCGGCCACCCGGATCGCCTTCCTGATCGGTTTGATCGGGCTTCCCGCGAGCATCGCCGGCAAAGAAATGGCCCGCATGTTCGGTCGCAAAAAAATCATCATACTGATCATGTCAGTTTCGGCGCTCCTGTGCAGCGTGATCGGTTTCAGCGCTTCCCTGCCTTATGCGGTGGTGATCGGTCTGTGTCTTGTTCACGCGGTCACGGTCGTGGGGGATTCGGCAGCCTTGACCGCCGGTGCGGTTGCCGCCGCACCATCGGGTTATCGTGGTGCTACACTGGCGCTGCATTCCACCCTCGGCTTCGGGGCGGCATTCCTCGGGCCATTGACTGTCGGCATGGTGCTTGACCTTTTCAGTTCGCAGATGACAATCGCCTGGGGCATGGGGTATCTCACTATGGCCGCCGGCTGTGCTCTGGGTCCGGTTTTTCTGTTGTTCTTCGGTCGCCGGGAAGCGCGTTCCGCCTTCCGGCGGACAAAGATTTGACCACTAAAAAGGATAAGACTTCGTATGCAAAACCGATGGGTAAAATGGTTGGGGATCAGCCTGCTGGGCTTGATCGGAGCCGCCGTTCTGGCGGCCGCCGGAACCTTCTTCTGGTTCCAGCGCACCGTTTCAAAGAGCCAGCCGCAGATTTCCGGCACCATCACGGTGGCAGGGATCCATGACCTGGTGGATATCATCCGCGACGTCCACGGCATACCGCATATTTACGCGCAGAACGAACCGGATCTTTTTTTCGCCATGGGCTATGCCATGGCCCAGGACCGCCTGTGGCAAATGGAATTCTACCGCCGGGTCGGCACCGGCCGCCTGGCGGAAATCCTTGGGAAAGAGGCTCTGGAGGCCGATCGCCACTTTCGAACCCTCGCCGCGGCCGGCACGCGCCGGAGCCTCCCGGACGAGGCGGGCATCCTGACCGACGCCTTTGCCGCCGGTATCACTGCCTATATTGAACGACACCGTGATCGTCTGCCGCTCGAATTCAAGCTGCTCGGGTTCCAGCCCGAACTCTGGCAGTCGGACGATGTCAGCGCCATCTACACCCTGATCAACTGGGGCTTGAGTCTGGGGTGGAAAGTGGACCTCACCGCCACCGATATTCTGAAAAAGGTCGGGAAGGATCGCTTTCACGATGCCTTCGCACCACCGGCTGAAGCCGGTCGGCCGATAGCCCTGGAAATCGACCCGATCCCGACACTCGATTTTTCGGGAGTCGTCGCCACTTTTTCAAAGGTGAGCCGCCTGACCGATTTTACCCCGGCGCCGGCCAGCAACAACTGGGTCATATCCGGAGCCCGCAGCGTGACCGGCAAGCCGTTGCTGGCCAACGACACCCACATGCCCCTTACGAACCCCTCCCTCTGGTGGGAAGTGCACCTCGTCTGCCCCACCATCGACGCCGCCGGATTTGCCATCCCGGGGCTGCCCGGCCTGCCACTCGGACACAACCGGCATGTGGCCTGGGGTGTTACCAATGTGATGGTGGACGATGTCGATTTTTACATCGAGCGGCTCAACCCGCAGAACCCGCTGCAGTATCGCTACGAAGACCACTGGGAAGACATGCGGTCGGTGCGCCAGACGATCCGTGTCAAGGGGGCGGCCCCGGTCGACATCGACATTCGGTTGACCCGGCACGGGCCTGTCATCGAAAACGGCCAATTCGACGACTCGAACCAGGTTGTGTCCGCCCGCTGGGCGGTCAACGATCTCGACCTGCCGGCTCAGGCCGCCTTCCGCCTTCTGAAAGCCGCCACAGTCGCGGACGTGGTCGAAGCCCTGAAGGATTGGGAAGCCCCCGGACAGAACTTTGTCTTCGCCGACACCGACGGGTCGATCGGCTACTGGTGCTGTGCCGCCATTCCCATCCGCCCGCGGGGAAACGGCCTTTTGCCAGTCCCCGGTTGGACGGACGCAGACGAATGGGCCGGTTACCTCCCTTTTGAAAAACGGCCGCACGCCATCGACCCGCCCGATGGATATGTCGCCAGCGCCAACAACGCGGTATCCGACCTCACTTTCCCGGATGTGATCGGGACCTACTGGGAACCGATCGACCGCATCAGCCGGATTCGGGAGTTGATTACCGCCAAACCGAAATTGTCGGTCGATGACATGACCGCCATGCAGACCGACGTCGCCTGCCCCCTGGCAGCGGAATTGATGCCGCTCATGCTCAGTGTCATGGACCAACGGTTCACCGCCGAACC
>JAQAZR010000030.1:0-3545 GCA_032127235.1 Deltaproteobacteria bacterium | reverse complement strand
GACTTTTCTTTGCGGGGAGCAGAGGGAACTTTCTTGACGGCCGGCGGCGGAACGGCTTTAGGCATTGGCGCAGCTTTTCCCACCGGCGGAGCTGTCGGCGGGGAAGCCTCTTTTGGCGTTGGGACCGGCGGCGACTGCGGCAGCTTGGCCACGGTTTCGGGTGGTGATTCTATAATCGGTTTGGCGACCGGCCGGCCGACGGATGCCGTCGGCACAGCGTTGCGGTCCGACGGCGATAGCAGATAAAGGAAGATCCCTCCGACTGAAATCAGCACCACCACCGCCAGCAGGCCCCACAGCAACACGGCCGACCAACCGGAAGTGATGTCCCAACGACGAATGGCCCTGCGGGGTGCGGACCCGGAAGGCCAGACCACCGATCGACCTTTGGGAGGATTTTCGTCTTCGAGTTTTTTAAGGGCTTTCAGAATGGAACTCACAATTTCACATTCCTCGATAAAAGCGGCTTCTCATCCCACACATCGATATGACTTGGCAAGTCGATGGATGGACGTCGGCATTCGCATGCCCGCTCGATCGCCTCTCAATCGTGCCGGATGTGCGGGATATCCAGTCGCTGGTTTTCATTGAACAGCACAATTTTTGTCAGGGCTCCGACGATCCCATCCGGCTCCAGGCCATATTTCCTTTGAATCTGCCTGACGGCCTCTTTGGTCCGCTCGTCGTAGGACGGGCCGGTATTGAGCTGGGTGTATCCAATCTCGTTCAGCTGGTTCTTCAGTGCCGCGATCACATCACGCGGCAGCCGGTTCGGCGCCGGACCATCGGGGGACATGAAATCCTTCCATGGTATATAGACACCATCGGCACAGTATGGCTCTAAGTCATCTTTTGCCACCGTGATGGTCTCGTTCAATCGCGCACGGCCCAGGGTCACTTGATCGCCCCGGATCCCGAGAACAGTCAGAAACCCCGGTGACGAACCGCCGGGCAACCTCACAGATATAATGGCCGGAAGGTTTAGTTTGTTAAGAATGTCGAGACGGCAATCGACCCGCAGCATCGCCAGCCCGTTTTGCCCGGCAGCCGTCTCGAAGAAGGCGTCGTTATCGGTCCGTTCGTCAAGCGCCGGATCGATGCTGGAATTGACGCCCCAGAGTTCCAAAACGGTTTGAAGAGCGATGTGCCGCGCCGAGCGAGCATCCATATCCTGAATAAAGTGCGAAAAATCGGTGCTCGCACTCTTAGGAACATCACCCAGTGGTTGTGAGGCCGGAGAGGGCCGTGCCGGCGCATCGGTGCCCGGTGCTGTGTAAGGGGCGGGGGACGGGGGTGCCTGCGTCTGGACATCTTCGGGCCCCTTGTTCACCGTTTTGACCGAATCCGCAGGCCCCATCCGATAATACCAGAGCACAAGAGCCGTCGCACAAAGCACCGCCGCCAGGACGAGCGCCGGTTTCTTTAACTCCCGGAACCGGCGGCGCTTTTTCCCGCGTTCGGACAGCTCGCGTATGGCAGCCCGGACGATGGCGCTATTTATCTTCTTCTGATTGCGGCCAAAGGCCGTCAGCAACGCCCTGTCGCAGACAATGTTGATGAGACGGGGAATCCCCGTGGAATAACGATAGATAAGGCGGTAGGCCGAGTATGTGAAGACGACCGGCGTTTGAGTCGAGGCGATCTGGATGCGGTGCTCGATGTATTCCCTGACTTCCCTGAAGCTCAACGGTGAGAGATGGCAGCTCAGCGTAATGCGCTGAGCCAACTGCCGCAGATCGTAGGAGTCGAGCAATTCGCCGAGTTCCGGCTGGCCGACCAGAATGATCTGCAACATCTTGGAACGGTTGGTCTCCAGGTTTGAGAGAAGCCGCAGCTGTTCCATGACGTTCCGGGTCAGGTTTTGGGCTTCATCCACAAGTAAAACCACGGTTTTCCCCGCGGTTTTCATGTCGATCAGGTAGTTGTTGAGGGCATCGATCAGTTGTTTGGTGTCGTCCCCTCGGCACTTGACACCCAATTCATCGGCAATCGTCTTGAGCAGCTGCGTGGGGCCCAGTCTGGGATTGAAAATATAGGCGACCTCGGTCCTGTCGTCGAGGTTATCGAGAAATACGCGACAGAGCGTGGTTTTTCCTGTGCCGACTTCTCCGGTAATCTCGACAAACCCCTCCCCCTCGGCAATGGCGTATTTCAGGTGCGCCATTGCCTCCTCGTGACTGCGGCTCACATAATAGTACTCGGGGTTGGGGACGAGTTTAAATGGTTTTTCCCGAAACAAGAAAAACTTGTTATACATCACGTTTCTTTCCGGCACCGGATTCGAACATGGTCGTGGCCTCGGAAGAAGATCGAGTTTTCCGTTAATAAAATTTTTTTATAATAATAACAATTAAATGTGTCAAGTGCCGGGGTGATCGAACGGTTTTGGATCACAAGACGTCACTTCGGGAACATCCGGGTCGGCCGTGTTATCGGCAACCGTTCCGAAATAGACAACAACGGTAAGTTTACCAAGTATTCGTCCTCAATTAAAGACCATTCAGGCGGCACGTTTCGGCCACCTTCGCCTTGATTGCGTTAAAACAATTCCAATTGATCGGTCTGACCGGTCTCAAAATGCGTAATGTACAGATCGATCTGTTTTTTCAACGTCTCGATCGGCTCACGGTTGGCCAGTTTCCATGTGTAGATTTCGTGGTGCAACCGGCGACTGTCTTCCGCCAAAGCCTGGATCAATTGCGGCCTGATCGGCTCCCATAGCAAGTGCGCTTCCTCGGCCGGCAGACCCAGGCTCCGGAAACGGCAGGCACAGTTGCGGTCCCACCAGCGAGAGGGCGTGGTTTCGTTGGCACGGCTGCCTTCGAAATAGAACAACGTCCATTCGAGCTGCCTCAGATCGACGTGCAGGTCCCTGGCCACATCGTTCAGTACGCGTTTTCCTTGAGGCGTATGCATGTCAAGGGCGACCCAGTATGGAAACGGTTTTTCGTCATCCGCCAACGTCACAATCTCGGGAATATCGCCGGAGACCGCCAGGTAAGCAGCCGCCTGTATCACCGCCCGGTCCCGCGGTCGACCCGCGCCCTTGAACCGCATCGCGTTGGAAATCAGCGGGTGGCGGCCATCTTCGGACGTGCTGCGGTCCAGCCAGCGCCAGAAATCATCCGGGCGCCGGATGGCATCGGCGAGGATTTTGATGTGGCGATCGTCCGGGGTCCCATCGAGCACCGACCGATCACCCTCGAAGAGGCGGTAAGCCAGAAATCCGAGGCCGGTCGCATCCCGGGCTTTGGCCGAACGCGCCACCTTGATCAGGGCCGCCGCCTTGCTGTGGAATTTTTTGTTGAAGAGCAGTTCGGCACCCAAGGGCCAGCACTCTTCAAATGTGATGATCGCGGCACGGTTCCGAAACCAGTTCTTCTCCCGAAAGCTCAGACTTTGAATCAGGGCACTGGTGGTATAAACCAGCTCGATATTACCACGTCGCACCGCTTTTTGCAGCAGCGAACGAAAGCGTGAATCGATATCGGTTCCGCGTTTGTCGAGGATGGTCATCGGCATGGCTGCTCCATCGCATCGATCGG
>JAQAZR010000029.1:0-3150 GCA_032127235.1 Deltaproteobacteria bacterium | reverse complement strand
CCGCGTTCATAAGATTGTTCGGCCCATTTCCCGGCCAGCGCCTCGTCCAACGGCATCGCCGGGCCGCTCAGAATTCTAAAGGCCTGCACGAAGCTCTCGACGTAGCCGTCATGGTCGGTCGGGAAGGGTGCGTGAAGAATTTCCAGCACTTCCGGTCTCGGGGGCGGGAGGAACGGATCGCCGGTGGAGGACATGATGGAGGTCAGGCTGCGCAGGCGCTCCGGAAAGTGGATCGCCATAATCTGGCCGATCATGCCGCCCATCGACTCGCCCACGATGTGAGCCCTCTCATAGCCCAAAGCCGTGAGCAGTTCCGCGGTATCTGCGGCCATATCTTCGAGCGTGTAGGGCAGTTCGGGCGTCTCACCACGCTGCAGGGCAGCCGCTATTGCGGTCGAGTCGGGAACTTGCATCCAATCGAGCTTTGTCGACAGCCCGACGTCGCGATTGTCGAAGCGGATCACCCGGTAGCCGCCAGCCGCCAACTGCCGGCAGAGTTCACCATCCCATAGAACCATCTGGGAGCCGAGACCCATTATCAGAATCAAGGGGGACGCATCCTTGTCCCCGAAAGTCTGATAGGCGATATCAATCCCGTTGGCACGGGCAAATTTAACCTCGCTGCGGGAAATATTTTGCATTGTTTGTCCCCGTTTACCGAACCCGGCAAATCAGCCCTTTCAGGTAGGCGCCTTCCGGGAAATTAAGCGCAACCGCATGATCGGAGGCCTGTTCCAGGTGTTCCAGTATCTGAACATCACGGCCGGCATCCAGGGCTGCGCCCGCTACGATCTTCTGGAAAAGAGCGGCATCCACATGACCGG
This sequence comes from Deltaproteobacteria bacterium, assembly GCA_032127235.1. Classification (GTDB taxonomy): domain Bacteria; phylum Desulfobacterota; class Desulfobacteria; order Desulfobacterales; family SG8-13; genus JARFQH01. The sequence continues at coordinate 2,326 of JAQAZR010000029.1, read as the reverse complement.
AGCAGGAGAAAGTGAACAAAACGCCGTTCGGCCTGATCAACTTGAAAGCCAGAAGATTGATGTCCTTGTACCCTCGCGCCGCTTTGTTCACCTGGGGGCCGGAACCGGCGAACTTCGGTGGATCCAAAATGATCAGGTCGAAGCTGCGCCGGGCATCCCGGAAAGACCTCAGCGCCTGAAAAACGTCGGTGCTGATGTTTTCCACGGCGTGGATGTCCAGGCCATTCAGCGCCAGTTGCCGGTGCAGGATGTCCAATGCTTCCGGTGACGTCTCCACGTTCACCAGATGTTCTGCGCCGGCTTTGAGAGCCTGAAGGCCGAAACCACCTGTGTAAGCGAAGCAGTTGAGCACATCGGCACCGGCCGAAAACGCCGCTACCCGTGCCCGGTTTTCACGCTGATCCAGGTAATAGCCGGTCTTGTGGCCGTGGCGGACATCGACCAGAAGACGCAAGGGCCCTTCCCGTATCTCGACTCTTTCAGGTGGTTCTGCACCCATCAGGACGCCGCTGGACGGCGCCAATCCTTCTTTCAGACGGCCATCACCTTCCGATCGCTCGTAGATGCCGGCCACCGGGATCAGCCCTGCCAACTGCCGCACCACCTCGGTTTTCCAGTGCTCTGCACCGGCGGAAAGAAACTGGCACACCAGGTAATCTTCGTAGCGGTCGACAATCAGACCCGGCAGTCCGTCCGATTCCGTATTGACCAGTCGCAAAGCGGAGAGCTTGCTCCCGGCCTGAAGCAACTGACGCGACTGCAATGCGCGGTTCAGACGGTTTGCAAAAAACTGCGGGGTAATCTCCTCGGCCGGATCGAAGGACCAGACGCGCACCCGTATCTGCGACTGGGGTGAAACGGACCCGATCGCCAGCGGCATACCGTCCGCCGACAGCACCCTGACGGTTTCTCCGGCCGATACCGCCGGGCTGGTGCGATGTATCGCACCGGAAAAGACCCAGGGGTGGTGCCGGTGAAGTGACTTCTCCCGGCCCGGTTTTAAAATAACGACGGCCTGGTTTGTCCCCAATGATGTGCCTTTCATGCGCTATCGGCGTTGGGTCCGGTCTAAGTGCCCGGTTAAAAAAGGACTTACCATTACAAACATGAGATCAGCCATTCCGGGGGACCTTAACAGCAGACGTTTCGATCGGCCCGTCTTTGGCCATCCGGAATGTGGCCCGAAATTCCATGACCGGTCGTTTTTCTTGATTGAAGAGGGTTGCCCGGCCGTAGAATCGATTTTGTCTTTTTGCCGTTACGCGGGCTCTTGCGGTAACGACGCCACTTTTAACCGGATACAGAAATTTCGTTTCGATAGAAGTGGTCGCAAAATGGGTACCGGGCGGCACCAGACTCTTGATCGCCATGACGACGGCGGTATCCGCCAGGCTGACCAATGCCCCGCCATGCATCAACCCGCTTCCCTGAGCGAAATCGATCAGAAACGGCATGGTCAGCACGGCGGTACCGTCACCCGACGTCACAATTTTCATGTGCAGCAGTCGCCCGAAATGGGCCGGATCGATCCAGGGCCTGGCAGTGATCATATGCGGACCGGTCAGTGAGGCGCGAGCGCAGTAACCGCGTCGGTGTTTCCGCGTTTGGGGAGAGCCAGTCGTTTTCAAGGCGTTTTTCATTGGACAAAGATGCCCAACATCAGGATAATCGACAGCACTGTCAGGCCGAGGCTGACGGCAAGCAGGGCCACCGAACGGATAACCCGTGTCGTGTAGGCCGGTTCGAAAGAATCGCCGCGGCTGAAGTTGATCCTTTCGACATATATGCTCACAGCACCGAGCACGACACCGGCAGAGGCCACACCCAGCAACAGCAGGTGGTCGCCGTTTCTCAGTGCCCAGTTAGCCAGGATGAGAAAAAAAATCAGCAATATCCAGAAAATATACCGGTAAGCGGATGTCAGATAGAATTTGCGCAACTTGTCTAATTTGACCACTCAGCCCCCGAAATTTTTTTTCGAAACGCCGGGTTCTCGTTGTCCGTTGGCATTATGTAAAGGCCACACTCACATCCAGAAATGGTTAAGTAATATACTTCGCACGGTCGTGCAAGAACATTGATGCGGTGGGCAGAATCGATGGAGGTTGCCCATGTGCGGCACATAGCGGACGCTTCGGTGTCGGATGAAAAAGGGACGCTGCGGTTGAAAGGTCTCAGGCAGATCGGGCCGCCCAAGATCAGTCAATGGCTTCAAAAACAATTTTATGGTTGACCAGGTTCATGGTTTTTAAACGGCCTTTGGTGATTTTCTGATCTCCGTAAATGCTGACCAGACGAAAACCGCTCTGGTCCTCCGGTTCAATGA